>CALZPS010000047.1 GCA_945827765.1 uncultured Lachnospiraceae bacterium
GAGTTCATGTAAATATTAATTACAATTGTATCAGAATTCACAAAAGATTGCCAGAGTGATTTTCATAACAGTACAGATGAATCGAGCTGTTGGTGGATCTGCTGCCGATTTTTGGATAAAAAACAGTAGAGAAAAAAACAATTATAAGTTATAATGGTAACCAGTAAGCGGGAATGTTGTCTTTGAAACTTTAGATTCCCGAGCAATCAAGGAGGCTTGATGATGCAGTACAGAGCGGACAAACATGGAAATCAAATATCCATTCTCGGATATGGTTGTATGCGTTTTACAAAAAAAGGAAATAAAATCGACATTGACAAGGCCGAGAAGGAGTTGTTATATGCCATCGGTCAGGGGGTTAATTATCTGGATACCGCATACATTTACGGTGGCAGCGAGGCAGCATTGGGCGAGATTTTGGAGCGAAACCAGATCCGCGACAAGGTGTACATTGCCACGAAACTGCCGCAGTATATGGTGAAGTCCGCGGCGGGGGCAGAGAAGATTTTTCAGGAAGAATTGAAACGTCTGCGCACCGATCATGTAGACTATTATCTGATGCATATGTTAAGTGATGAGAAAAACTGGGAACGGCTCAAATCGATTGGAATCGACAAGTGGATTGAGGAAAAGAAAGCGAGCGGTCAGATCCGCAGCATCGGGTTTTCGTTCCATGGGACGACGGCTCATTTTCTGCCGTTGATCGAGGCTTATGACTGGGATTTCTGTCAGATTCAGTACAATTATCTGGATGAACATACGCAGGCAGGACGAAAGGGGCTTGAGTATGCCGCAGAGAAAGGAATACCGGTCATTATCATGGAGCCTTTGCGGGGCGGCAAGCTGGTCAATGACCTGCCGAAGAAAGCGCGGGAGGCAATCGCGGCGGACCCAATGAAACGTTCGGCGGCGGAGTTGGCGCTGCGCTGGTTGTGGGATCAGCCGCAGGTGACTTGCATTTTGTCAGGAATGAATTCGTTGGAGATGGTCAAAGAAAATATCCGCATCGCCTCGGATGTGCAGGCGGGAGAACTGACGGCAGAGGATTTTGAGCTGATTGGCAAGGTACGCGCCTCTATTATGGACAGTGTGAAAATCGGCTGCACCGGCTGCGGATACTGCCAGCCCTGTCCGAAGAATATCGGCATACCGCAGGCATTCCAGAGCTATAATCTAATTGAAGTAGAAGGAAAATCTAAGGCGTGGATGGAATATTTTCAGAACACGGCGCTGCGCTCGAAGACAAGCAGTGTATCCCAGTGTATTGGTTGTGGAAAATGTGAAGAGCATTGTCCGCAGCACCTGCCCATCCGCCAGTATCTAAAAGACGTGGAAAAGACGATGGAGACACCGGTGTACCGCATTGGCAAGAAATTGGTAAAACTTTTGAATTTATACTGAAATCATAAATTAGGGTAGTGAAAGATAAAAAACTCCCCGGTCTGGTGTCATCCGGCCGGGGGTATTTCTAGTCCTTATTCTAATGTATCAAATCCCGAAAAGTGTAACAAGCCTCCGTGGGGGATAAAAATTATGCCTGATAATCTTTGCACAGCTCTTTTGCCAGTGCATCAATCTGCGCCAGACTCTCGTCATTCAATGCAGATTTAATGGTTACGACCGGTTCTGCGAAGGAGATATTTTTACATCCTTCCAGTTTCTTTGTCATCACTTTGGCAGCGGTGACGGCCCAGCTTCCGTTTTCAATCAAACCAATGGTGCGGTTCTGGAAATTATGTTCGGCCAGGGTGGCGATAAATTCTCTCATAAACGGGAAAATATCTGCATTGTAAGTAGTGGTGGCGAGGACAAGTTTGCCGTAACGGAAGGCATCCTCCACGGCCTCAGCCATGTCACAACGTGCAAGGTCATTGACTGCGACCTTCGGACAACCGTTTTCTTTCAATTTATCAGCCAGTATTTCCACAGCTTTCTGCGTATTTCCATAAATGGAAGTGTATGCAATCATGATGCCTTCGGTCTCCACACCATAGGAGGACCATGTATGATATAAATCCAGATAATAGCCAAGATTTTCGCACAACACAGGACCATGCAGCGGGCAGATGGTCTGAATATCCAGAGCAGCAGCTTTTTTCAACAGGCTCTGAACCTGTGCCCCATATTTTCCAACGATACCGAAGTAATAACGGCGGGCTTCACAAGCCCAGTCTTCCTCCACGTCCAGAGCGCCGAATTTACCAAAAGCGTCCGCAGAGAAAAGTACCTTTTCATAACTGTCGTAAGTAACGATGACTTCCGGCCAGTGCACCATCGGTGCTGTCACAAAACTCAGTTCATGCTTGCCAAGAGACAGCATGTCTCCTTCTTTGGCAACCAACTGATTGTCGGGAAAATCTGTTCCGAAGAACTGTTTCATCATGGTAAATGCTTTGGCACTCGCAACGATGCGGGTTTGTGGCCAGGTTTCCATAAAACGTTTGATGTTGGCAGAATGATCCGGTTCCATATGCTGAATAATCAGATAATCCGGGAGTCTGTTTCCCAGAGTTTCCGACACATTTGCAAGCCATTCATCACCAAAATGTGCATCCACAGTATCAAAAATGGCAATTTTATCATCCAGAATCATGTAAGAGTTATAAGCCATGCCGTTCTCCACTGTGTATTGCCCTTCAAAGAGGTCGATACCGTGGTCATTCACACCTACGTATTTGATGTCATTTGAAATTTTCATACTGAGGTTTCCTTTCTTTGTTAAATATAAAACATAAATTTGCATTTGAAAGTATAACACATTCTCGGGAAAATAGAAATGGTGTTTTTATAAAATTTTCCCGCACACCTTTATTACCGGTGCTTCTTTTGGTATGTCGATATGTTTTCAGTAGTAAATTTTCTTTTCGCGTGCTACAATGATTTCGATAGGAAAACGATTTCTGTCATGTAATCGGAAGGAGTGAATGTAATATGTATCCACTAATCAATAAGCAAAAAACGGGACAGTGGCTAAAATGTCTGCTCTTGCTGCACAATCTGCAGCCAAAGGATATCCAGACGTATCTGTCGCTTGGATGCATCCAGACCGTGTATCGGTGGCTGAACGGAATAAATGTGCCGAGCGTGGATCATCTGTATGCGATGAGCAGTTTGATGAGGATTCCGATGGACCGGATGGTGGTCGGAGACAAAGAAGAGGAAGACTGGCACAGAGAAAGAGTGCTTTGTTTACGGCTTGCGGGGTATCTTTCGTACAAAAGTGCGATAGCATAATACAAAAATGAGACTGCATAATAATAGGAAGAAACTCAAAAACCATTGAATTTTGAATTCAATGACAGATGGGCAGAAAGCGATTACAATAGAAGATGACAACAGAAATATGCATAACTTAAAGGAGGTCATCTTATGAATCAATTTCAGTTTCCGGTAATTGACAACAGTCTGACAGGACAACATCTGCGGGAAGTATGCAGGAAGAAGAATATTTCGGCGAGTCAGGTACATGAGTTGCTTTGTCTCGGCTCCACCCAGACGGTATATGACTGGTTTAAGGGTCGGACTCTTCCCTCGTTGGAAAATATGGTGGCACTTTCTGTGCTGCTTGGATATACGGTGGAGGATTTGATCATTCTTGCATCGCCGGGGGAAAAGAAAAAGCATCCGGGTGCGCCGAAGAAGGAGAGAGGCGGTATTTAGAAATGCATATAGAAGAGTATGAGCAGAGGGGGGTGAAGATTTACCGGCTCTGTGTGGATGAACTTTCGGGAACGGAGTGTTTTTGGGAATATTATGAGCAAATGTCTGAAAGGCGGCGGTCGAAAGTAGACCGCCAGCAGACAGATGGCGGGAAGAAACTGACGCTCGGTGCGGGTATATTGATGGATGCAGGCCTTATGAAATACGGACTCAGGGAACGATCGGTGCGTATTCAGGAATGGGGAAACGGAAAACCATATGCGGCGGATTATCCGCAGATACATTTTAATCTGTCGCATTCAAAGAATATGGTCATAGCTGTATTTGCTGATACGGAGGTCGGTTGTGATATCGAGTATATCGGTTCGTTGAGATTACAGATCGCAAAACGATATTTTTGTCCTGCGGAATACGAGTATATTATCAGCCGACCGAAAGAAAAACAAAGGGAAACCTTTTACCGGTTGTGGACTTTAAAAGAAAGCTTTATGAAAGCGACAGGGATGGGGATGAAACTGCCTCTGAATCAGTTTGAGTTCCTGCTGGGAGAGGAAGAAGTGAGGGTTCGGCAGTCCGTGGACGACGCGAAGTATCATTTCATGGAGTTTGCGCCTGATGGGTACCGTATGGCAGTGTGCACGAGAAAACAGGCAATATTTGATTGAAAATAACAGTCGATATATTGACTGTTATTTTTATTTCGCTTATACTAATAATCCGTGAACATGAAACGAACATTGTTGCGTAAGAAGATGGAGGGGAGCAGTGATTACTTCTATTTTCTACAAAATGGGAAAGTGGAAAAATAAGGCAGTCAGATAGAAACGGAAAAATAAATTACAAAAAGGTAGAAATCGGAAAGAGGTATGATATGACGAAGAAACAATTGGCGGCAGAGGTTATCAGGCGGCTGAAAGATGAATATCCTGATGCGGGATGCACACTGGATTACGATGATGCGTGGAAATTACTGGTGAGCGTCCGTTTGGCGGCGCAGTGTACGGATGCGCGGGTCAATGTAGTGGTGGAAGGATTGTACGAAAAATACCCGGATGTGGCGGCGCTGGCAGCTGCGGATGTGGATGACATCGAGGCGATTGTCCGTCCGTGTGGTCTGGGAAAAAGTAAGGCACGGGATATCAGCGCCTGTATGAAAATGCTGCAGGAAGAATACGGCGGCAAAGTGCCGGATGATTTTGATGCGCTTTTGAAACTTCCCGGAGTAGGACGTAAGAGCGCCAATCTGATTATGGGTGACGTCTTTGGCAAACCTGCCATTGTGACGGACACGCACTGTATCCGCTTGACGAACCGAATTGGACTGGTGGATGGCATCAAAGAGCCGAAAAAAGTAGAGATGGCACTCTGGAAAATCATTCCCCCGGAAGAGGGAAGTGATTTCTGCCATCGTCTGGTGTATCATGGGCGGGAAGTCTGCACGGCGCGGACGACACCGTATTGTGACCGCTGCTGCCTGAAGGACATCTGTAAGAAGAAAGGGGTGGCAATCTGAATTATGGGAAAAGAGTTAGATACCATGCAGGATACAGTACAGGAGTTGTTTTCATTTATCGAGTCAAGTCCCAGTGTGTTTCATGTGATAGAGAATATGCGAAAAATGTTGGATGCTGAGGGCTATGAACAGCTTTTAGAGAGCGCATCGTGGAAACTCAAGGAAGGCGGGAAGTATTATGTCATCCGTAACGGCTCATCGTTGATTGCATTTCGGCTCACGCGGACAGATTACCGTGGATTTCAGATGATTGCCAGTCACAGCGATTCTCCGACATTTAAAATCAAAGAGAATCCTGAGATGGATGTGGAAGGAGCCTATGTGAAACTGAATGTGGAGAAATACGGCGGTATGCTGATGGCTCCATGGTTCGATCGTCCGTTGTCTGTGGCGGGCAGAGTGCTGGTGAAAGAATCCGGCCGTATCGTCAGCAGACTGGTCAATATCGACCGTGATTTGCTGGTGATTCCTAATCTGGCAATTCATATGAACCGTGAGGTGAATGACGGATATCAGTACAATGTGCAGAAAGATTTACTTCCGTTGTATGGCATGAATCAGGAAAAAGGTACGTTTATGAAACAGATTGCCGAGGCTGCAGGCGTGCGAAAAGAAGATATCGCCGGTCAGGATTTGTACCTGTACAGCCGAGCCAAAGGCTCTGTCTGGGGAGCGCAGGAGGAGTTTATTTCGATAGGAAAACTGGACGATTTGCAGTGCGCATTTGCCTCGTTAAAAGGCTTTTTGGCGTCAGAAAACGGGGAGAGTGTTCCGGTGTACTGCGTGTTTGACAATGAGGAAGTCGGCAGCAGTACCAGACAAGGGGCGGCATCTACATTTTTGCAGGATACTTTGATTCGGATTAATGAAGGCGTGGGGCGCTCCGACGGAGAGTATCGTCGTTCACTGGCGGCAAGCTTTATGTTGTCGGCGGACAATGCACATGCGATGCATCCGAATTATGTGGAGAAAACATGTCCGACAAACCGTCCAAAATTAAATGGCGGCATTGTTGTGAAATACAGCGCGAATCAGAAATATACGACAGACGGGGCAGCGGCGGCATTGTTTGCGGATTTATGCGAGCGCGCCGGAGTACCTTTCCAGACGTTCCACAATCGGTCAGATATGCCCGGCGGTTCTACACTTGGAAATCTGTCGGGCAATCAGGTGGCGGTCAAATGCGTGGATATCGGACTGGCACAATTGGCGATGCATTCGCCTTATGAGACTGCGGGGGCTGAGGATACAGATTCTCTTGTGAGAGTATCAAAAGTATTTTTTGAGTCAGCGGTGACAGAGACAGCGTATGGGATTTTAGAGATTTAAGGGAAGAAAGATGTTTTATACAATACCGGATTATTATGAAGAATTTCGCTGCATCGCCGGGGAATGTGAGGATACCTGTTGTGCGGGCTGGCAAATTGTGGCGGATGAAAAATCATTGGAAGAATACCGTCAGGAAACGGGCGCTTACAGTGCAAAGCTGCAGCAGTCAGTTGACTGGCAGAATCATACCTTTCGTCAGGATGCGGAAAAACGATGTGCATTTTTGACAGAAGACAACCTCTGCGAAATGTATCAGAATTTGGGTGCAGATAAGCTTTGCAGGACTTGCAGGGAGTATCCGCGCCATACGGAAGAATTTGAGGATGTGCGGGAGATTTCGTTATCCTTATCCTGTCCGGAAGCGGCACGGCTGGTTTTAAATAAAAAAGAACCAGTCTGTTTCTTGACGAAGGAACGGGACGGCGAAGAAGAGTTTGACGGGTTTGACCCGTTTTTGTATTCTAAATTGACAGAAGGACGCCAATTGATTTTTGAAATTTTGCAGAATCGGAATCTGCCGATGGAAAACCGTGTGATTTTGATGCTGGGTCTTGCATTTAATATGCAGACCCGGGTAAAAGGCGGGCATTTGTTTGGCTGTGACGAGGTGTTTCAAAAGTACAGGCAGCAGGTACATTTTTCGGAGGCGGGAAGAAGGGCGGAAAGGTGGCGCCGTGATTTTCCCCGGCAAATGAGGTTTGCCCGCAAAATGTTCGGCAATTTAAGAAAGCTGGAATTGCTGCGGGAAGACTGGGAGAGGCTGCTTAAAGAAACCCGCGTGTATTTGTTCGGCAAAGGCAGGAGACGTTATGCACAGTTGACAACTGATTTCCGGCTGTGGCTGTACAAAGATGCGCCCTTTGACTGGAATATTGTTTGTGAACAGCTGCTGGTTTATTATATTTATACTTATTTTTGCGGGGCTGTTTACGACGAGAAGATTTTTGTGAACGCGCAGATGGCGGCGGCAAATGTGGCGGTCATCTGGCATCTTCTGGCAGCGCGCTGGGAAAAGAACGAGCATACGCTGGATATGGAGGATGTGACGGAAATCGTATATCGTTTTTCGCGCGAAGTGGAGCATTCGGAGGAAAATCTGCGGATAATGTGGGAGATGCTTGAAAAAGAGGAAAAATGGTTTGGCACAGGAAGGGCACGGTAAAAAAGTTTCGTATGGGAGCGTAATAGCAAAGTTTCAGATTTCAGATGACGTATGACGAACACTACATTGAGGACTTTGACTTTATAAAGGTTTTATGATAAACTGTACGAGTATTGTGAATGAACGAAGGAGGTTTTCTGACATGGGTGGTTTCTTTGGAGTGGCATCAAAGAAAAATTGTACGTTAGAGTTATTTTACGGAGTGGACTATCATTCGCATCTCGGAACCAGACGCGGCGGTATGGCGATGTATGGCGAGCAGGGGTTTCAGAGGGCGATTCATAATATCGAGAATTCTCCGTTCCGAACAAAGTTTGAAAAAGATGTAGAGGAGCTGGAAGGAAATTTAGGTATCGGATGTATTTCCGATTATGAGCCGCAGCCGCTTTTGATTCAGTCCCATCTGGGAAGTTTTGCAATCACGACAGTCGGTAAGATCAATAATCTGGACGAGCTGCGTGAAAAGATATATGATGAGGGTCGTTCTCATTTTCAGGAAATGAGCGGTGGGCAGATTAATGCGACGGAACTGGTGGCGGCATTGATCTGCAAATCGGATTCCATTGTAAATGGTATCCGTTATGTGCAGGGATTAGTAGATGGTTCAATGACCATGCTGGTGATGACCCAAGACGGTATTTATGCTGCCCGCGATAAATATGGGCGGACTCCGGTGGTGCTCGGGAAACGTGAGGACGGATACTGTGTGGCGTTTGAGAGTTTTTCCTATTTGAATCTGGGATATGAATCATACAAAGAACTGGGACCGGCGGAGATTGATTTTATCACGGCGGACGGCGTAGAGATGGTAAGCCCTCCGGCAGACGAGATGAAAATCTGCTCTTTCTTATGGGTATATTACGGATATCCGACAGCTTGCTATGAAGGAGTCAATGTCGAGGAAATGCGTTATAAGTGCGGCAGTATGCTGGCAAAGCGTGACGGTGACAGCGTACAGCCTGATATCGTGGCGGGAGTACCGGACTCCGGTATCGCACATGCAATCGGTTATGCCAATGAGTCAGGTATCCCTTATGCGAGACCGTTTATCAAATATACGCCGACATGGCCGCGTTCCTTTATGCCGACGAATCAGGCGCAGCGCGATTTGATCGCACGTATGAAACTGATCCCGGTGCAGGCGCTGATTGAAGATAAAAAATTGCTGCTGATTGATGCTGTCTCTTATACACATCTCCGAGCCCACGAGACCGTACTAGATC
>CALZPS010000048.1 GCA_945827765.1 uncultured Lachnospiraceae bacterium
AGATCTAGTACGGTCTCGTGGGCTCGGAGATGTGTATAAGAGACAGGGACGGAACTTTCTGTATAATGCCGTATATGACATGCAAACTACCTCTTTGCTGCTTTTTTATCACATCTTTCTCTGTCTCTTACTCGTCTCCGAAACTGATGCCAGTCAATTTCGCCTCTTTGATCAGCTTACACTTCGGGTCTACATATTTCAGTTTGCCGGCAATCTCTTCCAACGGAACCTTGGTCATCTCGCCGCCCTGCATCGCTACCATATATCCGTACTGTCCCTTCATAATCATATCTGCCGCCTTGGCGCCGACTCTGGTAGAGAATACGCGGTCAAACGGACATGGTGAACCACCTCGCTGTGTGTGTCCCGGAACTGTGATGCGCACTTCTTTTTCCGTTTTTTCCTGAATTTCTTCTGCCAATTTGTATGCAATAGACGGATATTTCTTCTTGTCCTTCTCCAGTTTTTCTTTCAGTTCTTTCTTGGACAATTTGGCGTCCTTCTTGGAAATCGCTCCCTCTGCCACTGCCAGAATCGTAAATGATTTTCCTGCCTTGTCACGTTTTTCAATCACATCGGCAATCACATTTATATCATACGGAATCTCCGGCAGCAAAATAATATCTGCGCCGCCTGCAATGCCTGCATGTAATGTGACATGTCCCACTTTGTGTCCCATCACCTCAATGATAAACACACGGCTGTGGGAAGTCGCTGTCGTATGGATACGGTCGATTGTATCTGTTGCGATATCCACCGCACTCTGGAAACCGAACGTCATCTCCGTTCCCCACAGGTCATTGTCGATTGTCTTCGGCAGACCAATGACATTCAAGCCCTCTTCCCTGAGCAGATTCGCCGTCTTCTGCGTTCCGTTGCCGCCCAAAATCACCAGACAGTCAAGGCTTAACTTGTGGTATGTGTGTTTCATCGCTGCCACCTTATCCAGACCGTCTTTATCCGGCACGCGCATCAATTTAAACGGCTGTCTGGAAGTTCCCAGAATCGTGCCTCCGCGTGTCAGTATGCCCGAAAAATCTCTGGAAGTCAGCATCTTGAAGTTTCCGTAAATCAATCCTTTATATCCATCCTGGAATCCGTAGATTTCCACATCATCCACCTTGGAGCAGATGCCTTTTACCACGCCGCGCATCGCAGCATTCAGTGCCTGACAATCGCCGCCGCTCGTCAACATACCGATTCTTAACATTGTACTATTCCTCCTTTAGTCAGAAATTATCCTTAACTGTTATATTACCACAAATAAAAAGAACCTGCCAGATATAAATAAAACAAATGAATGATTCTTGTATACTTCTGGAACATCGATAAAGAGTTGCACAGGAAATAGTCATAAAGGTGCATGCGTCGGATCATCCGGCACATGCACCTTTTAAATTCAAAATGATAAACAGCTATCTTTCATTGCCGCTATTGATTATTCCAGTGTAAACACCATCTTGCTCGTGAAACCTTCGTCAATGTACACCGTTCTCGCTGCTCCGTACAGCGCCCAGAAATCTTCCTTTTCCGTCATCTGGCCGCCCGGCAGCTCTACCGGGAATTCACAGGAATCCGTGTCGTGGGAAAGGTTGTATCCGCCCATATCGGAAAATCCATTGTATATGATTCTGGTTGCCTCAGACAAGTCGCAAGCCGTGTATCCGTCAGAAGAATCCCCCATCGCATAAGTACCGAATGAGGTAACCGCCGTATGCCCCAGAACCATGCTGTAGCCCTGCATTGCCTCCGTCATCGTAAGCTTATACGTTCCGTCTCCGTATAATGTCAGCTCGTACTCCACGATATTGTTATCGTCATAATCGTTCGGAACACCCTCGCCGTATACATATACATTTTCAATGGCCGCGCCGCCTGCTGCGGTTCCATCTCCTTTTCCGCCGTCCGTCGCCCCGCCGGATGAGCCGAGAAATTTCACACCGACTCCGCCGATAACCAGACCAACGATCACTGCTATCACTGTCAGAATTGCTACTGTACCCTTCTTCACGATATCATCTCCTTCAATATTTTCTTGTTTCGGTCTTGATTTCAAATATTTTACCAGTCTGATTGTAGTCATAATTATGATAATCAGACAGCAGCCGAATACCAGAATATCCAGCGCTATCAGCAGTGTCTCCCACAGTGCTCTGCCGGTATCCACTGCGCCATCCTCGGACAGGGTATCCATCGCATTTGATGTACCGACCGCATAAATGACATTCTTCGCTGCGCGCTGTACGTTGTTCATAACTGTCGCATTACGCGTCCAGTCTGTAACCGTACCGTCTGCCTCTGCATATTCGCTCAATTTCCAATAACTCTTGTTGGTGTTCAGCCAAAGATCCGTTCCTGCATCCAGACCGGAAATGATATCCTGATAGAACATTGCCGGAACAGACGCCTGGTCGGTGATTACCATGCCTTCAAATCCCCATTCGTCACGGAGAATGTTGGTCATCAGTCCTTTGTGAGCTCCTACCCAGCGTGCGCCGATACGGTTCATCGCCGCCATTGCTGCATTCGTATTACCGATATAAACCGTATACTCAAATCCCTTCAGATAGATTTCACGGGCAGCCTGCTCTCCGGCAAATATCACTCCTCCGTATCGATTCGTCTCCTGATCATTAAGGGCAAAATGTTTCATATAGGTAATGACACCCTTTTCTCGGGCACCCTTTACCTCATTACCGGACATCTGTCCGGACAGATATCCGTCCTCTGAGAAATACTCGAAGTTACGTCCACTGTACGGAGATCTGTGAATATTCACACCCGGCGCATACCATCCGTTTACGCCTGTCTGGATGGAATCTTCTCCGAGACTGAGTCCCAACTCGTACATCAGCTCGGTGTTCCATGTGCAAGCCATCACGGCCTCCACCGGATATGCCATCGCGCTCTGTCCGCCCACCAATGTGCCGGAAATACCGGACGGGCCATCCTTGTCCTGTGTTGACGGCAGTCCGATCGCATCCGCCTGAACAGTCGCATAACCTCCGAGACGTATAATCTGCATCGCTTTGTCAGCCGGCAGACTCTTCACCAGATCCATCCATGCGGAGTCGCTATAATCCAAATCTTTTACGTCTGCCACTTTTTTGCCCGTATTCACTTCAAATTCCGGCATTTCTGAGCCGTCATTAATCACCTCATCACTGCGGTTCCATTCCAGATCATTAAGCAAAGCGGTCGGAGCAGTCATGGCACCGTCTTTGTATGTAGCAGGATAGGTACCTTCCCAGTCGCTTCTTGTCAGATATGTAAACGCTCCGTCATAATAACGGATATCCATATCATCCAACTGATTGGTGATTTCCGTTCCCGTTTTACCAGAAACAGCATACGTTTCTGCATCAAATTCCTCCACGGTCGTCTTGTATGTCAGGCTCTCATCACCGTCTGCATCCATACCGTCTGCAGTCGTATAACCTTTCGCAGCCAGAATATTATTCAAGGCATCATGCGCATCCATACCGGCAGCAAAATAATAATCGCCTGCATCGAGAATATATGTCTTTGCGTTGTTTGCATCATAAGCCTTCATATTCTCTTTTTCTACGGAAATCGTAACCTCCTGTGAATCTCCGGCAGGAATTTCCCCGGTCTTGGTAAATCCAACCAACTCCACGGCAGCTTTCTCCACACCATTCTCTCTGTCATACTCGGTATAAGGAGACTGCATATAGATTTCTACGACATCCTTGCCCGCCATCTTTCCTGTATTGGTTACCTTCACAGAAATCTCAAAGGTATCCACAGTCTCTTCCACACTGTAATCAGACCACTCAAAGTCCGTGTAAGACAGGCCATAACCAAACGGAAACTGTACGGTCTTCGTATAATCATAAGCTCCCGCATTGCCCTGACCCAAAACAGCATCTTCGTACCTGGTCTCATAATAACGGTATCCCACATAAATATTTTCCGCATAAACCGTATATTTCGTACCATTTTTCACATTGCTGTTGACAATGTCAAAGTTTCCGATATTAGCATTGGCAGGTGCACTGAGAGAATCATATGCATAAGTATCTGCCAGATGTCCCGAGAAATTTACTGTTCCGGCAAACGCCTCACCTATTGCATAGATGCCTACCTGTCCGACGCCGCCGCACCATACGCAAGCCTTTACATTCTGATATGCGTCATCTTCCAAAAATCCCAATTCCATCGCATTGTTGGCATTCAGCAAAACGATGACCGTATCAAAATTCTCGCATGCCATAGTAAGCATATCCAACTCATTGTTATCAAGCTCCAGATATTGATAACCGGATTCCAGCGGCTCTGTCGGAATATCCGCACTCTCGCCGCCGCTGCGTCCGATACATACAATCGCCGCATCATTGTACTCGGAAAAACTTGCCTTTACCTCATCTGTATAGACATCCGCCGGTACTTCATTGACGGCAAAGGAACCCTCGCCGGTCTCATCCGGCACTTCCTTGCGGTAATCCTTACCCGCTCCTGTTTCATAGAAATCCCACAGTGTCCCATTCACTGAAAAACCGGATTCCTCCAACGCCTCTTTCAAGTTCGGCGCCAGTGTCGTATCCACCGAACCCGAACCCGCTCCTCCGTAAACAAAATCCACAGAGTCCTGACCAAACAGGGATACTTTTGCTCCTGATGCCAATGGCAGGGCATCTTCATTTTTGAGCAAAACCATCCCTTCCTCTTCAATCGTCCGGCAGACCTCTTCTGACTTGTCTGTCGTAACTGTTCCGGAACCGCTCAAATAAACCGTAATCAAATCTCTGTACAAATATGCAAAATAATTTCCTACCAGCAATGCGCAGATCAGAACTGCACAAATCACATAGGTCACTATGGCTTTAGGCACAGTCATCGGTTTTCTGGCTTTTCCACGTTTTTTCTCGTTTTCCATTTTTCCTCCTTCCGGCAGTCCCTGTCGCCTCACGGTTTTTAAACCTCCTTTTGCCGGGACACGCCTGTTTTATTGCAATTCAGGAATGCCTAAGACACCCCTGTTTCCCGAAGATACTATAACAAAAAAGCGCCAGTCTCCACAAGGAATCTGGCACAAGTAGCATATTTCTGGCATATTTATCATTGTCTCTCCAATTTGTACAGCCGCAGAAATTCTTTTGGCATCGGCAGCAATATCTGCAGGGTAAATACATTATCCCTGGCACTTACAGCCAGCGAACCGCCATATTTCCCGGCAAGATGGCGCATACTTTTCATTCCGAATCCGTGATGCGTTTTGTCTCTCTTTGTCGTCACCGGAAGACCATCACAGATTTCAATCTCCTCCTCGCAGTAATTATTCGTCTGAATGCTCAGAAAATCCCCCACGGTCTTAATTGTCAGACTGATGACCCGTTTCCCGGCATCATTATATTTACTGACATTTTCTATCGCATTATCCAATGCATTTCCCAGAATCGCATAAATATCCAGCGTACTCATAAAATCCAGATGACTGGCATCCACAATGCAGGAAAGCTTTATCTGCCGCCGCTCACAGTACAGGCTCTTCTCGGAAAGAATGGTGTTTACCACCTCGTTTCCTGTCTCTGTCACCTTATCATAAATACTAATCGCCCGCTCCAGTTCTTCGATATATTGACCGCGCTCATCCGCCGACACCTGCTGCAATGCCCGGAGCTGATGTTTCAGGTCGTGGCATTTATGGTTGATCGTCTCTATATTCTCCCGGGACATTTCATACTGACGTTTCCGCTCATACAAAATCTGTTCTACGATATCTTTTTCTTTGTTCAGGCCATGAATCCTGCAGATTGCATACAGCACCCACAAAATGAGGATACACATCAGCAAATCCGTTACCGCTCCCAGATAATTAATTTCTTTATAATCTTGTCTGCCGGACACAAAAATCGTCTGACACATAAAAGTTGAAAACAGAACCAGAACACTCATTAAAACAGTAAATGCAATATCATGTACACAATCTTCGAACAGCCTCCCTCCCTGTCCGCCAAGCGGTCTGACGAATAACCTGTACACCACATAATAAAGCAAGGAAGTCGACACGGCACAAAGCAGCACATAAAGCGGCAGCATATCCGAGAGCCTCTGCCAGACACCCTTAGCCAGAATTTCATTAACCGCCACATATTCGATATGCTGCAGGCTGTACCCCGCGGCACATAGAAACATAGTGTCCGCTGTCGTCAGCTTGTAACAGAATTTGATACACAGACCGCTCCCGACAGCCAACAAAATATACCATCCGACATTGATGATATTAACCAATATTCCCGGCATTAGCAGATGGAATTGCTCTGCAAGAAATGGATATATGCAGGAAATCCCCATCATGATAACAAAGCTGCAGGATACACGCATTCTGAAATTATCTTGCTGCTTTGCAAAAACATAGGCAAATAAATGCTCTGCCGCCAGCAGTTCTATGATAAACCGTAATTCTTCAAAAAACGCAACTGCTCCCATCTTGCTTACATTCCTCCCACATATCTGGTAAATGCATTGATAAATTCATTCTTCTTATTGCGGCTGATGGAAAGTTCCACATTTCCCACGCATACTATGTTCCCGCGAATTGATTTCACATGGGCAAGGTTGACCAGAAAACTCTGGCTGCAGCGTGCAAAATAAAATCCCTGCAGCATTTCCTCCTGCTCTTTCATCACGCCACGCACCTCATATACCCCTGACGTCGTATGAAAATTCAGATAATGGCGGATGACCTCTATGTAAAGAATATCCGACACCTTCACCGAAATTTTCCCCACAGAAGTCTCCAAGAGCAGCGACCGTTCCATATCCCGCCGAATGTAGCGCATGACCTTCTTCATCTTCATGGCAAAGTCCTGATAACCAATCGGTTTTAACACATAATCGATTGCCTCCACCTCATATCCGTGAATGGCATACTGTGCCATATTGGTGATAAACATGATACTGACTTTCTCATCCTTGCCGCGGATTACTTTTGCCGCCTCAATGCCGTTCATGCCGGGCATCTCGACATCAAACAAAATCAAGTCAAAACTGTTGTCATACTCCGCCACAAAAGAAACTGCATCATGAAATACTTTTGTACTCACACTGACCCTACTCTCATCCTGAAATCGTTTTAAAAATTTCTCAATCTGATCTGTCATAGTCTGCTCATCATCAACGATTGCGACCCTCATAAACATTCTCCTTGTATAATACAAATGAGTTGCCCGACAAATGAGCCTGATGTCGATTTATTCGTGCTTCGCACTCCCAAAATCGACGAAAACATTCGCAATCCGCGCATTTTTCTGCGAAAAATGGCTACTTGCTCATGTTTTGCGAGACCCATAGACATAAGAATACATGCAAGCATGTATTCTTATGTCCATTTGTCCCTTGGCTCATACAAATGATGTTGGGGTCAAAAGCCCCCAACTATATGACATATTTTACTACCTTCGTGGAAATAAAACAACAAATTTTGCCGTTAAGGTTTCACACGCATTTTGACCACCTTGGCCGCCCACAAACAGTACTTGCAAAATATATACGAATGTTGTATTATTAGATTTGTATACTCGTAAATCCATCTGCATCCGACAGGTGCAGAAATACTATTTAAAAAAGGAGTTGAATTTTCATTGGACCCGAGTGACGCCATACAATTTGTCATATTACTTATTTTATTTTTGTTATCTGCTTTTTTCTCCTCAGCAGAGACGCATGCGTTCTCTTGCAGATGAGGGCAACAAAAAAGCGGAGATTGTTTTAGACACGATTGAGAATCACAAGTCAAAGATGCTGAGTGCGATTCTGATTGGCAACAATATCGTCAATCTCTATGCTGCATCCCTGACCACCACGATTGCTTACCGATTCGGAGGTTATATGGTCAGTCTGGCAACCGGTATTCTGACCGTGGCGATTCTGGTATTTGGAGAGATTGCGCCAAAGAATCTTGCCACGCTCAAATCGGACAAGCTCTCGCTTTCCTATATCCGGGTGATTCGATTTTTGATGACGGTACTTACCCCGGTGATTTTTATTATCAATGCATTTGCACGCGGGATACTCATGCTGATGCGTATTGACCCCAACGCGGCAAACGATATCATGACGGAGGATGAGCTGCGTACGATCGTGGACGTAAGCCATGAGGACGGAGTCATTGAATCCGAAGAAAAAGAGATGATTTATAATGTATTTGATCTGGGCGATGCCAAGGCGAAGGATGTCATGGTTCCCCGTGTCAATGTTACATTTGCAGACGTAAACTGTTCTTATCAGGAACTGATTGATATTTTTAAAGAGGATAAATTCACACGCCTTCCCGTTTACGAGGATACGACCGACAATGTAATCGGAACCATCAACATGAAAGATCTCTTGATTGCAAATCGGGAGAATTTTCATATACGAGACATTTTGCGTGAGGCATATTTTACTTATGAGTTAAAGAGTATTTCCGAACTTCTCGTGGAAATGCGCCATGCCTCCTACAATATCGCCATCGTTTTGGACGAATACGGCGAGACTGCCGGACTGATCACGCTGGAGGATATTCTGGAAGAGATTGTGGGAGAGATTCACGATGAATATGATGAAAACGAAGAAGAACTCATCAAAGAAGTCGGTGAATGTGAATATATCGTGGAAGGCTATTTGAGTCTGGATGATATCAATGACCGTCTGGAATTAGAACTGGAATCCGATGATTACGATTCACTCGGCGGGTATTTTATCGAACATTTAGACCGTCTGCCGGAGATTGGTGATGAAATCACAACTGAGAATGGCATTCGCATGGTTGTAGAAAAGATGGATAAGAACCGGTTGGAACCTGTCTCTTATACACATCTGACGCTGCCGACGATACTCCTTGTGT
>CALZPS010000049.1 GCA_945827765.1 uncultured Lachnospiraceae bacterium
ATACACCGGTTATGTGGCAGATGAGGCCCAGATTTCACAGATTTTTCGGTTTCTGGATACCTTTTACCGGAAAGACGGAAACAGTGCGGCGAACGATACCAGTATGGCGGGGAAAAAAGATGTGGAACAATCCGGCAGCAGACAGTTTCTTTTGGTTGACCCGGTTATGGGGGATGAGGGAAACGTCTACAAAATGTTCACGCCCGGATTGCTGGAGCAGATGAAGAGGCTGGCGGCACGGGCGGATATCATCACACCGAATCTGACAGAATTGTGTCTGCTTACCGGAAATGATTTTCAAAAACTGAAAAGGCTGACGGATAAAAACGAACTGTTAAAGGCGGTAGAGCAGATGGCGCGGGAAATGATGGCGCAGGGACCACATATCGTAGTGGTGACGGGAATCCGGTTTACCGATTCGGCGGATGGAAAAGCCAAGATCGGCAATCTGGCAGTGGCAGAAAGCAACAGGTTATTTGCTTTTCCGTATGTGGGCGGCAGTTTTTCGGGAACCGGAGATTTGTTCGCATCCGTGCTGACCGGAGGTATGGCAAGAGGCAATGACATTTTCCAAAGCGTGGAGCTGGCGGGGGAATTTATTGAACTGGCGATGAAAGATGCCGTGGCAGAAGGCGTAGGGAGAAATGACGGAGCAAATTATGAAAAATATTTGAGAATGTTGATTCCCTCAACAGAAATGGGAGGAAGAAAATGATGGAAAACAAAAACAACACAACATCAAAATTAGTATTGACAGGACTTTTTGCAGCAATGATTACAATTATGACAGCATATATCTGTCATATTCCCTATGGGGCGAACGGCGGATATATCCATTTCGGAGACGCACTGATTTATGTGGCCGCGGTATTTTTGCCAAGACCATATGCACTGGCGGCAGCAGCTATCGGCGGCGGCATGGCGGATTTATTGACTGCTCCGATGTGGGCCCCTGCAACGATTATTATCAAAATGCTGATTGTTCTGCCGTTTACCAATAAGGAGGGACACATCCTTTGTCCGCGGAATGTCGCGGCACCGTTTATCTCAGCGTGTATTTCGGCGGCAGGCTATTGGCTGGCAGAGGGAATCCTTTTCGGCAACTTCGTCGCTCCGCTGGTATCCTTTGCAGGCAGCGCGGTACAATCCGGCGGCAGCGCAATTATTTTCTTGGTTCTGGCTGTGGCATTGGACCGGATGCATATGAAGGGAAAAGTGGTTGAGATGCTTGGCAGAAGACGATAAGAAATGAGACAGCTCATAAAACATGAAAAGTAAAGGGAGAGAATCATGGCGGATATTTTGTATACCTATAATGATAATGTATATGTAAATTTGACAAATAAGTGTGACTGTGCGTGCCGTTTTTGTATCCGCAGTCATCATGACGGAGTGGGAGATGCCGAGACGCTCTGGCACAAGGTTGACCCCACATTGGAAGAGGTAAAGGCGGCAATTGATGCATATGATTTTACCGGCAAAAAGGAGTTGGTGTACTGCGGATATGGTGAGCCGACCTGCGCGCTGGAAAATCTGATTGACTCTGCAAAGTATGCGAAAGAGAAATATGGCGTGGAGATTCGCGTCAATACAAATGGACTGGGAAATCTTTATCACAAAAAAGATATTGTGCCGTTGCTGGCTGAAGTAGTGGACACGATTTCCATCAGTCTCAATGCGCCGACCAAGGAAGAATATATGGATGTCACACGTCCGAAGTTTGCGGATGCATTTGAGGGAATGCTTGCGTTTGCCAAAGAATGCGGGGAGCAGATAAAGAAGGTGAAGTTTTCTGTGGTTGACGTGCTTTCAACGGAGGATATCGAGGCAAGCCGGAAACTGGCAGATTCGCTTGGTGTGGAACTGAGAGTGCGGCCGTTTGTTTAAGAATGCTAGTCTTGAAAGAGAGGCGTTACATTTTGCCCATGCACCTGTGTGGTTGTGAAATGTAACGCCTTTTGTTTTGTTCATAAAGTTTTAATACACAATTCATTGTATAAATCCCCTCTTTTTAGTATAATAAAATAGTCAAAGTGAACGAAGAACATATAGAAAAGTGAGGAAAGAAGATGCCAAAAGATGTAGACAGCATTATTTTTGAGAACACGGAGAAGATTCAGGAACTGGCATCCAAGTGTGAGAAGAATAATGCAATCGAAAAGGAGCTGTACACACATTACGAGGTAAAACGCGGACTACGGGACTTAAACGGCAAGGGCGTGCTCGCCGGGCTGACGAACATATCTGATGTCTGTGCGAAGAAGATTGTGAATGGAGAAGAGGTCCCTTGTGCGGGAAATCTTTACTATCGTGGTTATAATATCAAAGATATTGTGAAAGGTTTTTTGGAGGCGCATCATCCGGGATTTGAGGAGACTGCGTACCTGTTATTGTTCGGCGAGCTGCCGACAGAGAAAGAGCTGAAAGAATTTCGGGAAATGTTGGCTGAGCGTCGGATGCTGCCGCCCAACTTTACAAGAGATGTTATCATGAAGGCTCCGAGCCGGGACATGATGAACAGTATTTCTCGTTGTATCCTGCAGTTATATTCTTACGATGAGAAGGCGGATGACACCAGCATTCCAAATGTACTGCGTCAGTGCCTGAATCTGATCAGTCAGTTCCCGATGCTGATGGTTTACGGATATCATGCGTACAATTATAAAATCGGACAGGATTTATATATTTATGCTCCGGATCCGTCATTGTCAGCAGCAGAGAATATCCTTATGATGCTGCGCGAGGACAGGAAGTATACGGAACTGGAGGCAAAGATTCTGGATATGGCATTGGTTCTGCACATGGATCACGGCGGCGGAAACAATTCTACATTTACAACGCATGTGGTAACATCGTCCGGGACGGACACGTATTCTACGATTGCAGCAGCCATGTCATCTTTGAAGGGACCAAAACATGGCGGAGCCAATGTCAAGGTGACCCAGATGTTTGAAGATATGAAGAGCGTATTGACGGACTGGACAGATGAAGAACAGATTCGTCAGTACCTTTCAGATTTGTTGGACAAGAAGGCATTTGACAAGAAGGGTCTGATTTATGGAATGGGACATGCGATTTATTCCATTTCCGACCCCCGGGCAGAGATTTTTAAAAATTTTGTCAAACAGCTTGCAATAGAGAAACATTACGAGAAGGAATATGCACTGTATGAGAAGGTAGAGCGTATGGCACCGCAGATTATCGGAGAGAAACGCCGCATTTACAAGGGTGTCAATGCCAATGTTGATTTTTACAGCGGTCTGGTATACAGTATGTTGGATTTGCCGCCTGCGTTGTATACACCGATTTTCGCAGCTGCACGTATTGTGGGGTGGAGCGCACACCGATTAGAAGAACTGCAGAATGCGGATAAGATTATCCGCCCGGCGTACAAACCTCTGGCTCCATATCGCGACTATATTCAACTGAAAGACAGGTAATGATGAAGATGAAGGACGAATTTTATTTTCCGTCAAAAGATGGCAATACAGAAATTCATACAATTGAATGGAAACCGGAAGGAGAAGTTGTAGGTGTCGTGCAGATCTGTCACGGCATGGTGGAACACATTGACCGTTATGATGAGTTCGCACAGTATCTTTGCGAACGCGGGTTTTATGTTGTGGGAAACGACCATTTGGGCCATGGAAAATCTGTGCAGAGCAAATCAGAACACGGCTTTTTCCACCAGAAGTATGGAAATGCCTGCGTGGTGAGTGATATGCACACATTGCGTTTGCGCACGATGAAAAAATATCCCCATGTGCCATATTTTATGCTTGGGCACAGTATGGGCTCGATTATGTTGAGGCAGTATATTCAAATGTATGGAAATGGGCTTGCGGGGGCGTTAATAATTGGTGTCGTGCAGGAACAGCCGGAGATAGTGCTGCATGGAGGACGGGCACTGTGCAGATTGATTGCACTGGTGAAAGGATGGCATTATCGAAGCAAACTGGTAGACCGGATGGTGACGGGATCCTTTAATAATTCGTTTAAGCCTGCCCGCACTCGGGCGGATTGGGTAACAAGTGATGCGGAAAGGCTGCAGGCATATCTTGCAGACCCATTTTGCTCTTTTGTGTTTACGGTCAATGGTTACTATCATATGCTGGGCGGTATGCTGAAGATGCAGAAGAAGGAAAATGTGTTTATGATTCCGAAGACATTGCCAATCTTGTTTGCAGCGGGAATGGATGACCCCTGCGGTGGTTTCGGAAAAGGCGTCCGAAAGGTGTATGAGAAGTACAAAGCCGCCGGCATCAAAGATGTGACATTGAAACTGTATCCGGGTGACCGGCATGAACTGCTCAACGAGACGGATCGCGGACAGGTAATGGAAGATTTTTATGGGTGGATACAGAGCAGGATGGCAGGATAACAATAAGTATTTATATGCGCCGTGCAGGAGATTGCACGGCGTGTGTTGTGAGGTGACAAAATATGCGTACAATGGAATTTACGGTAGAGAAACTGAATGCGATGGAGGTAGGGCAGGAGCTTGGCGTGACCGAAGGAATATTGCCGAGTTCTTACTATTATACATTGGAACATGCGCTTGGTATGAGTGGAAATTTCAGCAGCCGTGAGCGGCTGAAGTCAAAAAGTGGTAAAGTAGTAGAGTTGAAAAAGACACCGAAGTTCAATATCGCGGTGTTGGAGTTCGATGAGTGATAATATGGCGGATGCAAAGTAACAATAAAAATTTTATAAAACAGTGGAGCTGTAATTTTTAAATCACATCCGAATAGTTACAGCAAGAAAAACCGCCAACCTATCGGTCGGCGGTTTTTCTTGTTTATAGTTATCTAAAGGAATGAGAGTAAAGTGCGACATCCTGAGGTTTCCCCCAAGATGTCTAAACTTTATGAGGGGGGAGATAGTTGTTTATCAACTATCTGTAATATAGTATACGCAAGAAATGTGTCCAAAATATGTTGATTCTCTAAAAGAAGAAGAAAATTTATTACGAAACTCTTAAAAAGGAATTTAAAAATCATAATGGAGAGGAAACAGCAGTTTAGCGATGGGATGAAACGTACAAAATCCGAACATCTTCTCATGTTCGGATTCTGCAGGAAAAGTGGAGTATAGGGGATTCGAACCCCTGGCCTCAACAATGCGAATGTTGCGCGCTCCCAACTGCGCTAATACCCCGCGATGATATAACAGAAAATTTTATATTTGTTCCTTGGCTCAGATTATGAGCCGTCCGGCAAATGAGCCTGACGTCGATTTCTTCGTGCTTCGCACTCCCAAAATCGACTAAAACATTCGCAATCCGCACATTTTTCTGCGAAAAATGGCTACTTGCTCATGTTTTGCGGAACCCATATAGATAAGAATACATACAAGCATGTATTCTTATCTATATTTGTTCCTTGGCTCATATTATAATACAGTCGGATAAAAAATGAAAGGTTTTTCGGGGATTTTTGTGGTTTTTTTTAAAGAAAGTAACTATACTGTCATGTATATAAAAGATATCGGAGGCAAAAGGTGTTTTGACTCTGATATTTAGAAAATGTAGGGAGTGATAGGTTTGGCAGAGAGATTCAAAAGAGTGTTTGTGATCGTGCTGGATTCGCTGGGAATCGGTGCGGCGGAGGATGCAGCGGAGTATGGAGATGTGGGTGCAGATACATTAGGGCATATCTCGGAGAGTGTGGATACATTTCGGATTCCGAATTTGCAGCGGCTGGGACTTGCCAATCTGCACAGATTACGGCAGGTGCCGCCGATGGAGGAAACGCAGGGATATTTTACGGCATTGTGTGAAAAGAGCAAAGGAAAAGATACGATGACCGGGCATTGGGAAATGATGGGTCTGAAAACGAGCCGTCCCTTTATTACCTTTACGGAACAAGGATTTCCACCGGAACTGATTCGGGAACTGGAGAGACGAACCGGACATAAGGCAATAGGAAATAAGAGTGCCAGCGGGACAGCAATCATCGATGAATACGGAGAGGAGCAAATTGCGACGGGGGATATGATAGTCTATACTTCGGCGGATTCCGTGATGCAGATTTGCGGAAATGAGGAATTCTTTGGACTGGAAGAATTGTATCGGTGCTGTAAGATAGCACGTGAGCTGACAATGAAGGAAGAGTGGAAGGTAGGACGCGTGATTGCCCGCCCATACGTGGGAAGGCGCAGGGGAGAGTTTAAAAGAACGAGTAACCGCCACGATTATGCAGTGGCACCGTTCGGGAAAACAGCGCTGAATGCATTGGCGGATGCCGGATATGATGTGATCGGCGTGGGAAAGATTCATGACATCTTTTGTGGGGAAGGGATTACAAAAAAACTGACCTCGAAAAGTTCCGTACATGGAATGGAACAGACATTGGAGCTGGCAGCAGAAGATTTTGAAGGGCTTTGTTTTGTGAATCTGGTGGATTTTGATGCAGTGTGGGGACATCGCAGAGACCCGCAGGGATATGCGCGCGAGATAGAAATGTTTGATGAGAAACTGGGTAAATTGTTGGAGGTGCTGCGGGAGGATGATTTGTTGATTCTTACGGCTGACCATGGAAATGACCCGACGTATCGCGGGACAGATCACACGAGAGAAAGAGTTTTCTTTCTTTCATATTCAAAAAGTTTCAAATCCGGAGGTGGATTGCCGGAGCAGGATACTTTTGCGGTAGTTGGTGCGACGGTCTGTGACAATTTCAGCGTGAAGATGCCGGAGGGGACGATTGGAACGTCGATTCTCGGACAATTGAGGTAGAAATCGGAAAAACAGGCGAGAAAAGCAGGGGCGGCTGCACTTTTGAATGCGGCGCCCCTGTAACTATACCCGCAGAGCATCCTTCACTCATGTCTTTTTGAGAGGGACGCCATCCGTCAAAGTATGTGTAAGCTCAATGTAGATAATCTGCCAGATACTCTTCAAATACCGGAGTCCACCAATCCTGGTAACCTGCCTTGGAGGGATGAATCCCGCTGACCATGTAGAGTTTGTAGTTTTCCTCGGAAACAGCATTCATTCAGAAACTAAAGAATCCCCCGAAGTTCTTGCTCGAGTTATCCATGAACATCTTGCGGCGAATACAAGGATAATCTGGGGAACAGCGAATGAATTCTCGTGATGCGAATATCATTCGCTGTTCAGTATAACAATTAAATCCGGCTGATTCCGTCATCCTCATACAGATCATATACGGCATCTTCATAACCGATATACTGTAAGGTGTTCATATCAATCTGCTCTACAGACTCCGCTGCATCCACAATCGGGATACATTTTCCTTTCTTAATAAACAAAGGAACTTCGTTCAGAGCAATTTTTACATAGTGATGTCCCTGTGGAAGTATTTCTTCATAGATCCTGCCATCCGGCATAAATTTGATGAATTTCATTTCTTCCGGCAGATAGACATATCTTCCGGCGGCGTTCTGTGTGTAGACCGGAGCAATCATAATTTCCTGACCGAGCATCAGCTGGTCCTCCACCTGACGAACCATTTCGTCATCCGGGTAATCGAATGCCAGCGGTTTGAAGTACATGTCATCATTCAGCGCCGCTTTCATATATTCGCTGTAAAGGTACGGAATAAGGCGGTAGCGTACTCCGATGACATGACGGAAGTCTTCCACGTGTTCAAACTGATAACATTCCTGCTCACGTGTACGCATTGCCGAATGGTTGCGCATCAGCGGGGTAAAGACGCCAAGTGCAAGCCAGCGCAGTACAAGGTCACGGGTCGTGTTGGCTCCGAAACCGCCGAGGTCGGCTCCGGTATACAAAAATCCACACATATTGAGTGACGGCATCATTTTCAGGTTCATCAGAAGATGCGACCACCACGATTTATTATCTCCGGTCCAGATACCGCCGTAGCGGTGCATACCAATATAGGAAGAACGCGAAAACATCAGGATTCTCTTATCCGGACAGATTTTTTCAAACGCCTCGCCCGCCGCGCGGGTCATATTGTAGCCGAAAAGGTTGTGTACTTTATCATGGCGTACCATTTGTCCATCTACATTGTGGTAGAACCGCTTGTAGTCCTCGGCGCTGTTTGCGAGTGTTCCGACTTTCCACTGTACTGCAAAGAATGGAATCTGACCGCTCTCGTCGTTTAAATACATCTGCATGAAGTTTTTGAAGTCTGCCATACCCTCATCGCTGTAAAAGATGGACGGCTCGTTCATGTCGTTCCAGAATCCGTCAATGCCCTGTGAAATCAGTGTCTCGTATTTGCTGCCGAACCATTCTCTGGCGTTTTTGTTTAACACATCCGGGAAATGTGTCCTGCCCGGCCAAACTGCCGCTGCAAAATCACTGCCATCTTCACGCTTACAGAAATAATTGTTTTTTACGCCTTCCTCATAAACGTCATAGCCGTCTTCAATCTTGACCCCGGCATCAATAATCGGAATCAGGTGAATATCCTGTGCTTTCATTTCATCGACAAATGCTTTGAAATCCGGGAAATTTTCTTTATTTACTGTAAAATCCTTGTAACCTTCCATGTAGTCAATGTCCATGTACAGCATATCCATCGGAATGTGGTTTTCACGATACTGCTTTACGACATTTTTGAAATCATCGGCGGTTGTGTAGCCCCAGCGGCTCTGACCAAAACCGAAAGCATATTTCGGCGGAATATAGCTGCGTCCGATGATTTTACGGAATTGCTTTACGATATCATAAGCACTCTCGCCGTCAATAACATAAAGGTCAAGGTCTGCATTTTCACATGCTACGGTCAGCTTGTCCTGTCGGGTATAGCCGATATCAAAGGTCATTTTCGCCGGGTAATCAAAGAACAGTCCGAAGGTCCTTACACCTGTCTCTTATACACATCTGACGCTGCCGACGATACTCCTTGTGT
>CALZPS010000050.1 GCA_945827765.1 uncultured Lachnospiraceae bacterium
CAAGGAGTATCGTCGGCAGCGTCAGATGTGTATAAGAGACAGCTGTGAGGAAAGCGGCGCACAATATCTGCATTTTGATGTGATGGATGGTGTATTTGTGCCGAGTATTTCTTTTGGACTGCCTGTGCTGGAATCCATCAAAGGGTCAACAAACATGATGCTGGATGTCCATCTGATGATTACAGACCCGATTCGTTACATTAAAGAATTTGCAAAAGCCGGTGCGGACAGCCTGACGGTTCATTATGAGGCATGTGAAGATCTGCAGGCGACTGTGGATGCGATTCACGCGCAGGGGTTGAAAGCAGGAATTGTCATCAATCCGGCGACGGATGTAGAAGTGCTGCGGCCATTTCTGCATGAGGCTGAGATGTTCCTTTTGATGTCGGTGGAACCGGGGTTCGGAGGACAGGCATTCATTCCACATTCTCTGGATAAAATCCGCGCACTGCGGGCGATGCTTGAAGAGCAGGGACTTCAGACGGACATTGAGGTGGACGGCGGTATCTGCCATTCTAATGTCAAAGAAGTTTTGGATGCGGGAGCAAATGTGATAGTAAGCGGTTCCTCCGTATTCCGCGGAGATATCAGGGGCAATATTACAAAATATCTGGAGATATTTGAACGTTCGTGAATACTCATGCGGCGGGAAGAGGAAACGTGAAAAACGGTCAGGGATGGTTGTGTGATGGAGGAAATGATGGAAAAATATACAGTCATAGTCAGCGGGGGAATGCTGGAGGAAGAATATGCACTTAAGGTTTTGCGTGATGAGCGTACAGAATTTGTAATTGCGGCGGACAGAGGGCTTTTGTTTTTATATCGGCATCAGATTCGTCCCGATTATATTGTCGGAGATTTTGACAGCGCACCTTCCGAGGTGGTGTCGTATTATCGGGAGCAGACCAACATCCCGATTCGTCAATATGACCCGGTCAAAGATGCTTCAGATACCGAGATTGCATTGAGACTGTGTCTCAATCTGGGGCGCAAGAACATTCTCATACTGGGTGGCACCGGGAACCGCATCGACCATATATGGGCGAATGTACAGACACTCAAGATTGCGCTGGATGCAGGGGCAAATGCGATACTTTTGGATTCCCATAATTGTGTGCGGCTGTTGGAACATAGTATCGTTCTGGATAAAAACAAGGCGTTCGGCCCCTATTTTTCGGTGTTCCCGCTGGGAGGAACGGTGGAATTTTTTTCCATTAAGGGCGCAAAATATCCGCTGACAGACCATGCACTGACTCCTTATGACAGTCTGTGCGTGAGCAATCAATACGCCGATGAGCAGGTGGAAATCACATTTCCACAGCTGCCGGACAGTATTGTGATACTGATGGAGACACGGGATTAGCGGTCTCAAGAGATAAATAATACAGAGAGAATGGCAAAAACCTGCCAAAAAGAAAGGAGCACGACATGCGTACAAAATTGACAAATGCGGCCTCCATTCCTGGAGTGATCGCGGACTTGACAACAGAAGAAAAGGTGAAATTTCTGATTTTGCCGACCCCATGTATTTCCCAGGCGATTCCGGACATGGACATCCCCTCAGTGGTGCTTGCCGACGGGGCGACCGGCGTGAACGGAACCCACATCATGCTTGACTTTTTGATGGAAATGATGACGCGGGCGGCAGGAGCGGCCTCTGGCGCGTCCGCAGAAGGAAATGTATCGGGCAATGCGTCTGCAGAGGGAAATGCGGCAGCCGATATGGGCAACATCTGGATGGAAATGCAGGAACTGGTGGAGGCCCCGGAAGAGAAAGCGGCCAGGATGGCGGAGGGCAATCCGATTAAGATGGCATTTTTGTCTTATTTGAGAAACCGTCGTAATGCGGCGGGAGCGTCAGTCTCTTTTCCGTCGGGAATTAACATCGGGGCGACCTTCCGTCCCGGGCAGGCGAAGAAAATCGGTACGGCAGTAGGACAGGAAATGCGTTCCGCCCACTTAGACGTGTGCCTTGGGCCAAACGTGGACATTATGCGGGATCCTTTGGGCGGCCGTAATTATGAGATGTACGGAGAAGACCCCGCACTGGTGCGCCGCATTGCCCCCGCGTTTATATCCGGCATGCAGTCGACCGGGACGGCGGCATGCGCGAAACATTACATTGCCAACAATCAGGAAACCAGGCGGGAGACGAAGGATACCCATGTGTCGATACGAACCCTGCGGGAAATATATGCCAAGGGCTTTGAGGCATCCGTGAAGGAGGCGAACGTAAAGTCCGTCATGTCGGCTTACAATGCGGTCAATGGCGTATTTTCTTCTTACAATAAAACGATATTGACTGATTGGTTAAAGGAAGAGTGGGGCTTTGACGGCGTAATCGTCTCCGACTGGGGAGCAGCCTCGAAACATCCGCAGGATTCCATCGCGGCCGGATTGGATGTCACACTCAACGGTCCCGGAGAGCGTGCTGTTAAGGAATTGGCGGAGGCGATAGAAAGTGGAAAACTTGACGAGGCTCGCGTGAATGATGCCCTTGCCCGTTTCTTGCAGCTGGTGATTTGGATTCGCGACAGTCACCGGGAAATCGCGGATGCTTACGACCAAAAGCAGGTTTTAAAAGAGGCTTACAACACGTTGGTGGATGGTGCCGTTTTATTAAAGAACGAAGGCGGTGTGCTGCCTCTGGACAAATCCTTGAAGACGGCATTTTACGGGACAAGAGCAAAGAACACGATGGAGTGCGGAAGCGGTTCCACGATGGTTAATACTTGCCTGCATGGCAATGTGTACGATGAGAGCGCGGCACTAGGCGTGGAAGTGTTTGACGGATGTATGGACGATGCGGACGTGGTAGTATACGCGGCTGGGGCAGAAGGCGGGGAAAATGCCGACCGTCCGGCGATGGACGTAGATGCCGCAGACCAAAGACAAATCGTTTCCGTATTGCAGAAGGCGAAAGAGGCGGGAAAGAAAACCGTGGTTCTGCTAAATGTGGCCGGGCCGGTCGATGTGCGGGCATGGGAGCCTTATGCGGATGCCATACTGACCATTTTTGTGCCGGGCTGCATGGGCGGCAAGGCGATGGCCGACATCCTTTACGGCGAGGCGATACCGGCGGGAAGATTGCCGGTGACGTTCCCCGAGCGCGTGGAAGATGTCCCGACATATCCTTATTTGGATGGAGAATATGACGACGTTTATTATGGAGAGGGCGTGTTTGTCGGATATCGCTGGTATGATAAAAAACAAGTGCCGGTTCGCTATCCGTTCGGATATGGTTTGTCCTATACGAAATTTGAAGTAAGTGACGTGAATGTGCCGCAGACGTTCGACGCGAATGCGGACGGGATGTTTATGATTACCGCCAAAATTAAGAACACGGGCAGTGTAAAAGGCGCGCAGGTGCTTCAGGTATACATGGGAGAGAAAAAGCCAAAAGTATTGCGCCCGGTGAAGGAATTGAAAGGATTTGCCAAGGTGGATTTGGAGCCGGGAGAAGAGCGGGAGGTCGCAATAGCGGTTACTGCGGAGGATTTGCGTATGTATGACCCGGCCAAAGGCGTAGTATTGCCTGTGGGGGATTATCGGGTGTATGTCGGCACGGATTGCCGGACTATTCTTCACGAGGCGGATGTAAAGGTGATTGGGAAAAATGTATACTGTCTGGGAAGACAGTCCACGTTGGGAGATATTATGGCTGTGCCGGAAGCGGTGGCGGTCGTGGAGAAGGTCATTCCCGGGTTTATCAGCAGACTGGGCGACCATGCCAAGTTGATGGCCGGTAATAATTTTGACGCGATGTTTTCCAAGAACATTATTCAGAGTCAGCCGGATTCGGTAAAGGCGAAGGAAATTATGGACGGGATGTACGCCGAGTTGGAGAAAATTGAATTTTGAAAAGGTATTTCCATCCATGCTTAAGGAATGGATAGGGATAAGGGGGCTATTGACAGCCCTCTTTTTTTACAGGGAATCGGACTGCTCAAACTTAGCTATGGGTTGTCAATCTCCCGGGGATGTCAAAAACAAAAGGTAAAAGCAGAACCGGAAAGCAGTTGAAAAAGTAATATAATCTGATATAATGATGTTGGGGCTTTTGACCCTGGCATCATATATAGAGTTGCCCGACAAATGAGCCTGACGTCGATTTCTTCGTGCTTCTCACTCCAAAAATCGACGAAAGCATTTGAATTTACAGCGAAAAAGATAATAAATCGTGCAGCAGAAAAAATAGAGAAAGGCAGAAACTTTTGTAAGGTTTTCTGAATAGGTATAAGTAAATATGAAACTGGGTATCGTCGGTCTGCCGAACGTCGGCAAAAGTACATTGTTTAATTCATTGACAAAAGCGGGAGCGGAGTCCGCAAACTATCCGTTCTGTACCATCGACCCGAACGTGGGTGTGGTGGCAGTACCGGATGAACGTCTGAATGTGTTGGGAGAAATGTATCATACACGCAAAATCGTACCGGCGGCAATTGAATTTGTTGATATTGCCGGGCTGGTGAAAGGCGCATCCAAAGGAGAAGGCCTGGGAAACCAGTTTCTGGCAAATATCCGTGAAGTGGATGCGATTGTACACGTAGTGCGGTGCTTTGAGGACAGTAATATCGTGCATGTGGATGGCAGCATCAATCCGCTCCGGGATATCGAGACGATTAATCTGGAACTGATTTTCTCCGATTTGGAAATTTTGGAGCGCCGCATTGCCAAGACGACAAAGGTGGCGAGAAATGATAAAAGCGCGGCGAAGGAGCTGGATTTGCAGAACCGTATCAAGGCGCATCTGGAAGACGGCAAGATGGCAAAGAGCTTTACAACTGATGACGAGGATGAGATTGCATGGATGGCAGATTACAATCTGTTGACTGCCAAACCGGTCATCTTTGCGGCAAATGTGGCGGAAGACGACCTCGCAGACGACGGGGCATCTAATGCTGGAGTGGAGGCTGTGCGAGAATATGCTGCGAGAGAAGACTGCGAAGTATTCGTGGTGTGCGCGCAGATTGAGCAGGAAATTGCCGAACTTGAGGATGATGAGAAAAAGATGTTTCTGGAAGATTTAGGATTAAAGGAGTCCGGTCTGGAAAAGCTGATTAAGGCAAGCTATCGTCTGCTCGGACTGATTAGTTATCTGACAGCCGGAGAACCGGAGGTGCGTGCATGGACGATAAAAATCGGTACGAAAGCCCCACAGGCAGCAGGGAAGATCCACTCGGATTTTGAACGAGGATTTATCCGTGCGGAGATCGTAAGCTATGACGATTTGATGGCCTGCGGTACTCATGCGGCGGCAAAGGAAAAAGGACTGGTCAGACTGGAAGGAAAGGACTACGTGGTACAGGATGGAGATATTATCCTGTTCCGGTTTAATGTGTGATAGAGCGAAGAAAGTAAAAAATAACGATGCACCTGTTTTTGTTTACGGGTGCATATCGTTTTTGCTGTAAAAGGAGTAGGTTATGCATTACGATATCAGTTTTCCGAATTTGGGAATTTATCTGGAACACGTGGGAAAATCGGTTTCCGTGTTTGGTTTTGAGATTGCATATTATGGCATGATTATCGGAGCCGCGATACTAATCGGGTTTGTCTGGGCATTTCATGAGGCAAAGAAAACCGGGCAGAATCCGGATGATTATCTGGATTTGGGTCTGGCGGGCATCATTTGCGGAATTGTCGGCGCCAGAGTCTATTATATTGCTTTTTCATGGGAAATGTATAAGGATAATTTGTGGAGTGTGTTCAATTTGCGGGAAGGTGGGCTGGCAATCTACGGCGGAGTGATTGGCGCCGCCGCTGCCGTGCTGATTGGAACCCGGATAAAAAAACTGAAAATAGGGCCGGTGTTTGACACGATGGCGCTGGTTTTACTAAACGGACAGATGCTGGGACGCTGGGGCAATTTTTTCAACCGGGAAGTGTTCGGGGATTATACGGACTCTTTACTGGCAATGAGGCTGCCTCTGGATGCCGTGCGCTCCCGAGATGTCTCGGAGCTGATGATGGAACACCTCACTGTGATAGACGGAGTGAGCTATATTCAGGTAGAGCCGACATTCCTTTATGAATCATTATGGTGTGCGGCGCTGCTGATTCTTCTGGTATTATTCAAAAGACATAGGAAATATGACGGAGAAGTGTTTCTGCTTTACATCTCCGGGTACGGGCTGGGACGATTCTGGATTGAAGGAATCCGTACAGACCAGCTTTTACTTCCGGGAATCGGTATCCCGGTATCGCAGCTTTTGGCAGCGGTGACGGTTGTGGTGACTGCAAGTGTTATAATTTATATGCGGGTCAAACAGAGAAAGACGGTATGACCAGTATTGCTATAAAATGTACGCGAAAATGAACAAAAAAGTCCATAGGGTCTATGGACTTTTCTTTGTTTTGGCGATATAATAAAACTACATGTGGAGATTTTGAGTAACCATTCAGCCATGCGTTAAATGTCAGAAGTGGATGTGTTATGTTCACATAGAAACAAACATTTCTGACATTTGGCATATGGCGTTTCGCCGTCAGTCACAGCCTAAAGCTGCCTTGGCAGCGAATAGCCTTTGAAAAAGGCTGGCTGTGACCTGTATGGCTGAATGATTACGAATGAAACACAATGCACTTAAACAAGGAGGAAACAACAAATGGCAAGAAAAATGAAGACCATGGATGGTAATCAGGCAGCCGCTCACGTATCTTATGCGTATACAGAAGTTGCAGCTATTTACCCGATTACCCCATCATCCGTTATGCCGGAGCATGTCGACGAGTGGGCGACCGAAGGCAGAGAAAACATTTTCGGACAAACTGTTCAGGTAACAGAGATGCAGTCCGAGGCAGGTGCTGCGGGAGCAGTACACGGTTCTTTGTCCGCCGGAGCTTTGACAACTACATTTACGGCATCTCAGGGACTGTTGCTGATGATTCCGAACTTATACAAAGTGGCAGGCGAGCAGCTGCCGGGCGTATTTAACGTATCTGCCCGTGCACTGGCAAGCCACGCACTGTCTATCTTCGGAGACCATTCTGACGTATATGCCTGCCGCCAGACCGGAGCAGCGATGCTCTGCGAGTCAAGCGTACAGGAAGTTATGGACCTGACAGCGGTTGCACACTGTGCAGCTTTGGAAGGCAAGATTCCGTTTATCAACTTCTTCGACGGATTCCGTACTTCTCACGAGATTCAGAAGATTGAGACATGGGACTACGAAGACCTCAAGGATTTGGTAAATATGGATGCGGTTGACGCATTCCGCGCACATGCACTGAATCCGAATCATCCGTGTCAGAGAGGTTCCGCTCAGAACCCGGATATCTTCTTCCAGGCAAGAGAGGCATGTAACCCGTATTATGATGCTCTTCCGGGTATTGTTCAGGATTACATGGACAAGGTAAACGCAAAGATTGGTACAGATTACAAACTGTTTAATTACTATGGTGCAGAGGATGCAGAGAGCGTCATCGTAGCGATGGGTTCTGTCTGTGACACCATTGAAGAGACAATCGACTACATGATGGCAGCAGGCGCGAAGGTTGGTGTGGTAAAGGTTCGTCTTTACAGACCGTTCTGCGCACAGGCACTCATTGACGTGATTCCTGACACTGTAAAACAGATTAACGTTCTGGACAGAACGAAAGAGCCGGGAGCTATCGGCGAGCCGCTGTATCTGGACGTTGTGGCAGCTCTCAAGGGCAGCAAGTTCGACGCAGTACCGGTGAATTCCGGACGTTATGGATTAGGTTCCAAGGACACCACACCGGAACAGATTGTAGCTGTTTTCGGCAACACCGAGAAGAGAATATTCACTATCGGTATCAAGGACGATGTGACCAATCTGTCTCTGGAGACAGGCGCTCCGCTTGTTACTACACCGGAGGGAACCATCAACTGTAAGTTCTGGGGTCTTGGTGCTGACGGTACCGTTGGTGCAAACAAGAACTCCATCAAGATTATCGGTGACAATACCGACATGTACGCACAGGCTTATTTTGACTATGACTCCAAGAAGTCAGGCGGTGTGACGATGTCCCACCTGCGTTTCGGTAAGAAACCGATTAAGTCCACATACCTGATTCATAAAGCAAACTTTGTTGCATGTCACAATCCGTCCTATGTTGATAAGTATAACATGGTACAGGAGCTGGTTGACGGCGGTACATTCCTTCTGAACTGCCCATGGGATATGGAAGGTCTGGAGACTCATCTGCCGGGACAGGTAAAGGCTTATATCGCAAACCACGGTATCAAGTTCTACACCATTGATGGTATCAAAATTGGTAAAGAAATCGGACTCGGCGGACGTATCAATACCGTACTGCAGTCTGCATTCTTCAAGCTGGCAGCTATTATTCCGGAGGAGGAAGCAATTTCTCTGATGAAGACCGCAGCGAAGAATACTTACGGCAGAAAAGGTGATAAGATTGTCCAGATGAACTATGACGCGATCGACGCCGGTGCAAAACAGGTAGTAGAAGTAGCAGTTCCGGAAAGCTGGAAAGATGCTGCTGACGAAGGTCTGACCACACCGCATGTAGACGAGGGCGGCAGAAAAGACGTTGTTGATTTTGTAAAGAATATTCAGGCAAAAGTGAATGCTCAGGAAGGAAACACACTTCCGGTATCTGCATTTACCGAGTATGCTGACGGCTCTACTCCGTCCGGTTCTTCCGCATACGAAAAACGTGGTATCGCGGTTGATATCCCGGTATGGCAGCCGGATAACTGTATCCAGTGTAACCGTTGCTGTCTCTTATACACATCTCCGAGCCCACGAGACCGTACTAGATCTC
>CALZPS010000051.1 GCA_945827765.1 uncultured Lachnospiraceae bacterium
TACACAAGGAGTATCGTCGGCAGCGTCAGATGTGTATAAGAGACAGTTCTTTATCGCTGTACCAGCCCTCGAAATTGTACCCCTGTTTCTCCGGTACCGCAGGTACTTTCACTTCGGATTCATATTTTGCCTCAATAATCGGAATATAGGTTCCGCCATTTGTATAAGGAACAATCACGTAACCATCACGCACGTTATCCCAGTAAAGGGAAATCGTTCTTTGAATCGGCTTAGAAGTAAAGCTTAATGGATATTTTACCCATGTAATAATCATCTCGCCTTCCAGTTTCTTATCACCCTCTGCAGGATGTACACTGATTGTATTTGTCTGCGGGTCATAAGAAAACTTATCATTGGTCATAGTAATGACAAAATTCCTACGATTATTCTTACTCTCTCCCTTGGATTCATCGAAATAATCATTATAAACTGCCTGCTTTTCTTTTCCTTCCTTCAAATCCAGATAGGTAAGTTCGAATACACTGTCCGGAATTACCGTAGAACGTATATACTGTTTCAACTTAATATCCGGCATATCCTTCTGAGCTGTGTTGAAATCCAAAACATTATCTACGGCTCCTGCGCCCCACAACGACCATTCCTTATCAAGAATAGTCATTTCCTTCCTCAGACGACCATCAAGGACCTGTGCATTCAGCCCCATCTCCATAAAGACTCCAACATCCACCAGCATCGCGCCGCTGTATTTCTGACTTCGTCCCTGGGAAGCTGTATATTTCAACTCGTAGTAGAAATATCCCCACAACTTGGTATATGCACCCACTGCCGCCTCAGTACCCACAGAATCTAACTTAGTAGAAAAGAGACCTACGTTAAATTCCAATTCAATTCCTGCTCTGATGCCAAGACGTCCCATTACGTAGAAACTAAATTCATACCTTTCTTCCTGCAGAACAAGAGAATCACAAGTGGCTTTGCGGCCAAATACATCTATGGTAAAGGTATAGCGCTTACCAGTCAAGTATTCAAAATCAAAGCCCGTAGATACGCATGCTTCCATTTCGACGATAAAGTCCACGGACATATTTATGGCAATAATCGGTATCTCATTGGTTATATATTTTTCCGTCTCATATAAATTGACATCCACTATTTTCAGATAATCCGACTCTTCTTCAAGCATCTCGGAGTAACGTTTTACCAGTTGGTTACTGGTGTTCTCTGCATCCTCCTCTTCACCTTCCTCTTCCTTGGATTCCAACAGACCTTTGATCATCTCCGCAATATCTTCGCCCTCATCGTCATCCTTGTCATCCTTGTCATCCGCTTCCTTGGTAACCATGGTAGCATTCACTTCAACACCTGTATAGTTCAACAGATCCACATTTGCAGTCACACGATATTCTGCTATGTACGGGAAAATCCCCCATACCTTCCATACTGCTTTACTTCTGGCACCGAAGTTCAATCCAACTTCTTCCACAAATTTACCGCTGACGGTAATCACAATGGAATTATTAGAACCACTCTTGGTGATCGTAATCTTCGCCTTTACTTCCAGTTCGACGCTAAGTCCCTGCTTATCAGCATTGGTTCCCTCAATATCACCCAAATGTTTTGGTCTGATACTAATTGTAGCTTTCGGATAATCATCTTCCATTTCACATGACACCTTAATGCTGGAGTCCATCAACTGCAACTCTTCCGGTGAAACTGGCGTACCGTCTTCCAAAGTGACCTTGTAATCCTCCAGGTGCATATGTTCGCTCAGATTTGTAAAATTATCCGTCGCCAATGTCAAAGATGCCAGATACTGTGCAGCCTCCTCAGCAAAACCACTGCTGACTGCCTGCTGCTCAATCTGTGTTTCCAGTAATTCTTTGTCAACATTTTCCAGCATCTCCGAACCAGACAGCTTCTGGTTTGAATAAATGTCCATAGCCGTCCTTACTTCTTCCCATTCGGCATCCTCATAAGTGACGGTAGTAGTTCCATTCTTATTATCCGTTACGCTTGTAATCTTACCAAACACTTCCAAAAGCTCTGCTGCATCTTCCCCTGTCTCCACTCCAAAGACACCGGTGTAGAACATAAGAAAATCGCCCACATCAACCGTAGTCTGACTGTCCAGTTCGATATTTGCATATACGTCATCGGAATAATCAAATCTCTTATTTTCAACCGTGATGGAATGATTCCCGCTTACGCCGTCTAAATCTTCATCCACAGAAACAGGAAGCATATCCGGCTCAAAGATCACATCCTCCGGCTCTGCATTTTTATAAGAATAAAGCTTACCATTCTTCTTTGTAATTTCCACATAAGCGACATCCCCACACTCGTCTTCCGGAGTATCCTGCTTACGCAAATCAGGTCTTAAGCCTGCGTATACAGTGACCACATCTCCCACATCTAATTTACCCTTTGTATATTCAAAGGTTCCCTCGGTAAGTTCTGCCGGTCCGATCCTGCCATCGCGATCTGCTGTGTAGAGTGCAATACTTAAAGTTTCAACCTGCTCTCCTTCATTGGTAATATTACTGAGATCCTCTACAGAAATATAAATCATATCCTTATTAAAGCTAAGATTTGAAATTTCTTCCATATGCGTGGTGAAGTTGTAATCACGCACAGATTCCGGCTCATCCTTAAAGTTAAGTCTTGCATCCTTCAGAGTAATACGGAAGGTGGAACCTTCTGCAAATCCACTTTCTGTGAACAGGTCACTACCCTCTCCGAAAGAATTGTTGCCGGTAATTGTAAAAGTACCCTTCCTGCCCGATACATTAATAATATTTTCCTGTTCCGGGTCTGTGAGATTCTCAGCCTTTATGCCTGCCAGAACCGTGGCCGCGTCAAGGGTTAAGTCCTCTGTAACAACAGTTATGCGAAAATCCGTCCCCACATCCTGGGCGCTTGCAAAGGTTTTCTGCTCAATTGTTTCCAATGGAGCTTGCGCCGCATAGGAAGCATAGAGTGTCATATCCTCCTGCACAGTATCGTTGCTTCCCACCAGCTGTTTTCCTTCTTTATCATAGTACCAGCCCAAAAATATGTATCCTTCTTTGTATGGCGTAGGAAAACTGCTTATCTTCGTGCCCTTCGCTACAGTCTTCTGTTTCAGGCTTGTTCCACCGTCTGTCACAAATTTCACTTTGTACTTTTTATTGGTGGGTTTTGACGTGGAAAGATTATCTGAGCCTTCCCCATTGTTCTTACCTGAATTCTCCTCGGCTTTATTTGCCGACACTGCCGTCGTTTCTTCTGTCAGACCTTCTGACGTTGCATCTTCTGGTTTCCCGGACGTTTCTCCTGTCTGGTCTTCTAACGGCTGTTCCACCTGTTGATGATCAACAGGTTCTGCAGTACGCTGAATCAAAATAGGTATAGCTACTACTGTACCCAGCACAAGCGCAACAGCGATCAGGGTAACTATCTTCTGTTTAAGCGTAGCTGCCTTCAGCCTGGAAAATATCTTTTGCCACATTTGTGATCCTCCCTGTACTTTCTCTATCTTTTCTGTCTGTAAAAATCTTCCCTTTATGTATCATAGTATCTCATTTCCGGTCGAAATTTCGTACAAGGTGCGAAATGCACTTTTAACTGCGCGAATGGTAACATCTGTCAATTGAGATGCCTCATGTCCATATGGTATAATCCATAGTAATGTAGTATAATGTTTTCATTATAGATAATCGGAGGGAATATGTTGCGAATTGCCATATGCGATGATAATACAGATTATGTACATCATACTTTAGATACAATTGATTGTTGGCCGTCCAAGCCTCTAAATACCCAGTGCGAGGCTTTTGATAATGGTGATGAACTAATATGTGCGCACAAGAATGCACCCTTTGATATTATTTTGCTTGACGTTATCATGCCCATACTGAACGGAATTGAAACTGCAAGAGAACTTCGTCTGATAGACAAGAACACGAAAATTGCTTTTTTAACCTCTTCTCCTGAATTTGCAGTAGAATCCTATACTGTAAAAGCTGACAACTATCTGTTAAAACCCATTTCCAATCAGGCGCTTTACAAATGTCTTGATGAATTTTTGGAGGAAATATCCCAGAATCCTCTCACCATTACCGTGAAAAGCCTATACACCGTACAGAAGCTGGTTTTGGACGATATCATATACGTTGAAGCACAAAACAGGCATACGATCTTTGCTCTGCTTGACGGCACCACTGTGAAAAGCACTGAGTCTCTGCGTGCCTGTGAGGAAAAGCTTGCCTTAAACGACTGCTTTTTCAAATGCCACCGCAGTTATATTGTAAACATCAATCATATTGATACCTATCGCCTTAAGGAAATCAAAATGCGCTCAGGTTATCGCATACCCATCTCCCGTAACTACCAAAAAGCATTTGAAACCGCATACTTTGCGGTAATCTTTGGAAAGGTCGGTGAAGTAAAATGATTGATAAAATACTCCTGTTTGCCAACGCTTCCCTTATTCTTTTGTTTGGTGTATATTTATCTGCCGCCTTTGCCGGAATCCGGTTTACAAGAAAAAACATACTGATTTGTTTCATTCTTTGCCTATTCAGCGGTGCTCTTCAGATTGGTACATATGTAATGTTCTCTGAAGCTGTTGTATGGAAGATTTATCCCCTGATATCGCACCTTCCATTATTCCTTTTGCTATATGTAGTGTACCGTCAAAGAGCTGTTACGGCAATTGCCTCTATATGCACGGCTTACCTTTTCTGCCAGCCATCAAAATGGTTTGGAATATTGGCATTTCATCTCACCCAATCCACCTACATTGATCGTCTGGTACGCATTTGCGTCCTTATCCTTGTGTTTATTATTGTGTTCTCCTTATTTGCTGACTCCATATTCAAAATATTCAGCAAAGACACTCGTAGTGTGTGCATTTTTGGCATAACACCTGTTGTGTATTATATTTTTGATTATGCCAGTGAAATTTACACAAATTTGTGGGCCTCTCACATTCAGGTAGCGGCAGAATTTCTCTCCTTTTTCCTTAGCATTACATTTCTGATATTCTGTCTGGTATATTACAGAGAATATGAACAAAAAACAGATTCTGAACGAAAAGAAAAGATGATTCAACTCATTGTAGAGGAACAAAAAAAAGAGCTGGAAGCCGTAAAGCGAAGCGAACACGAAATCCGTCTGCTTCGCCATGACCTGCGTTTCTTTTTGCTAAACCTCTCCATGTGTATTGAAAATGAAGACAAAGCAACCGCCAAAAAGATGATTTCATCCTTTATCGACAGCATTGAAGCGACAACCTTAAATACCTATTGCCAAAATCCAACCCTGAATTATATTATTTCTGCCTTCGCTGAAAGGTGCAGAAAATTACAATTCGAACTTGTATGTCAAATTGATGTCGCTGATGTTGCTTGTGATGAAATTATGCTTTCCACAATTATTTCCAACGGATTAGACAATGCCATAAATGCTCAGGAATTAATACCTGTACAAGAGCGAAAAATTTATCTGATGCTCAAAAATGCCAATGGGAAATTATTACTTTCTATAAAAAATACCATGAAAGAAAAACCTGTTTTTGTGAATGACATGCCCATTTCTACCAAAAACGGGCACGGCTATGGTACTCAAAGCATCACCTATCTTACTGAACGTTTGGGAGGGTGCTGCCAGTTTACGACGGAAGGAAACTATTTTATATTGAGAGTAATTATCTGAGTCAGTGGGGACAGGTTCCTCGACTCTAGAAGTCAATGGGGACACCTTGACTTCCCTTGACTTTGGTGTGAACCATGATAAAATAAAAGCACTAAAAGAAGGAGGGCATAAATGGTGGAGTTTAAAAATCAGAGAAACCCGATATTGCCTTTAAAATATCATGTCCCGGACTGCGAGGCGCACCGGATGCCAGATGGGAAACTGTATTTATACGGCAGCTACGATGATTTGGATACGGCATACTGCAGTCAGGAATACCATGTAATATCGACAGGGGATATGGAAACATGGACGATAGGGGATGAACCGTCATTTCATACGAAAGAGATTCCGTGGTTGGACGCGCCGGATTCCCCGCGCTATCCCGGAGTAGACTGGTATCATCCGACCCCGTTTTTACAGAAAATGATTCAAAATATTATAGAGGCACAAAAAGAAAAGCAGGGAGAGATTAAGGCGGGAAATATGGAGTCGGCGGATGCGGCACAGTCCGGACAGGATGTCGGAGGACAGGCGCTTTTGTTTGCACCGGATTGTATTTCTTGTAACGGGAAATATTATCTGTACTTTTGCCTGTCTGACAATCGGGAAGGCGTGGCGGTATCTGACAGCCCGCAGGGTCCGTTTCACGATGCGGTTCAGCTCCCGTGCGGAGGTATCGACCCGGCTATATTTATCGATGATGACGGACAGGCGTATTATTACTGGGGGCAGATTTATGCCAAAGGCGTGAAATTGAACGAGGATATGATGTCCTTTGACCCGGAGCAGATTGTGGAAAATCTGGTAACAGAGGAAGAACACCATTTTCATGAGGGTTCTTCTATGCGTAAGATTGGAGATACCTATTATTTGGTGTATGCAGACGTGGAACGCGGCAAACCGACTTCTCTGGGGTACGCGACTGCCAAATCTCCGCTGGGACCGTTTGCGTACCAGGGAATCCTGATTGATAATGACGGATGTGACCCGAAGAGCTGGAATAATCACGGTTCGATAGAATGTGTGGACGGACAGTGGTACATCTTTTATCATCGTTCCAGCCGGAATACGGACAAGAACCGGAGATTGTGTATGGAAAAGATACATATCAATCCGGACGGAACGATTGATGAGGTGAAGATGACTTCCCAGGGAATCGGCAAGCCGTTCGCGCCGGGCGAGGAAATCATGGGATATCAGGCCTGCGGCCTGAAAGGAGCGGTTTATATTGATGCGGATACCGCATATGGATATGAAGAAAAATTAACCCATATCTCTGACGGGGATGAAATAGTGTTCCGATACGTGAAAAGCGAAACTTCCTGGACAAGGATGGAGCTGACTTGCGGCGGCAGCGGCAAAATAGATGTCTGCCTGAATGAGAATGTCGCGGGAACGACAGCATTTTCAGGGGCAGCCGGAAAAAAACAGGTAATAAACGTACCGATTTCTATGACAGCAGGCGAATATGAACTGAAACTACGTATTGCCAAGAGCCAGGATTTGGAAATTCTGTCCGTGAGACTCTGGTGAGAGTCAATGGGGACAGGTTCCTTGACTCTACATATACATAAAACGATAAAAATATATTAACTCAGAATAATACTCCGCAGGAAGGAACGGTCAAACAAACCGAACCATCCGGCGGGATGTTCTTCAGTTATTCACCATACCACAACTATGGGACAAGAGAACTACCGTCTCCACATGCACCCCCATCGGGAACTGGTCCACCGCCCTCACCCTCTTCAGCTCATACCCGTTTCCGCACAAATACTTCAAATCCCTCGCCAGCGTCGCCGAATCACAACTCACATACACAATCCGCTCGGGCTGCATCTCCACCATCGTCTCAAGCAATGTCTCGTCGCAGCCCTTCCGCGGCGGGTCCACCACGATTACGTCCGGATGTGCCTTCCCGGTTTGACAGATTTCGCCCTGCGAACCTCTTTTCCACCCCTCGTAATACTCCGGCAGCACATCCTCCGCCCTGCCGACATAAAACTCCGCGTTTTCTATCCCGTTCCGTCTCGCATTTTCCCGTGCATCCGCAATCGCCTGCGGCACAATCTCCACGCCATAAACCATTTTCGCCTGCTTTGCCAGAAAGAGGGAAATGGTTCCGATACCGCAGTACAAATCCCAAACGGTCTCATCGCCGTGCAAATCCGCGTATTCCAGTGCCAGTCCATACAGTTTTTCCGTCTGTGCCGGATTGACCTGATAAAAAGACAGCGGCGAAATCTGATACTGTATCCCACCGATAAAATCCGTGATATACCCTTGTCCCCACAGCACTTCATAAGAATCACCCATGATGACATTGGTCTGTTTTGTATTCGGGCTGAAAGAAATGCTGGTCATCCCGTCCAGTTTGGAGAGCAGCCGCACCAGTTCTGCCGAATGCGGAATCCGATGACCGTTGATCACCAGACATACCATGATTTCTTTCGTGATAAATCCATAACGAATCAGGGCATGACGAATCAATCCCCTGCCTGTCTTCTCGTCATAGGCGGGAATTTGGTACTCCTTCATAAATTTCAGAATCAGTTCCAATATTGTTTTGTTTACATCCACGCCCAGTGCACAATCCGTATTGGCAATGATATCATGCGTACGCCCCGCATAAAATCCGCACACCGGCTCCCCGTTTTTATCTGTGCCGAATGGGAATTGTGCCTTGTTGCGATAATGGAACGGATTCTCCATTCCGACAATTGGCTCCATAATACGCTCCAGCAGCTCTGCATCGAAACCACCGATTCTCTCCAAATTGCCCCGCACCTTTTTCTCTTTGAACTCTAGCTGTTTCTCATAAGACATTTCCTGAATCTGGCAGCCTCCGCAGCTGCGGGCATAGGGGCATTTCGGCTCGACACGATACTGTGAAGGGTTGATAATCCGCATCAGCCGGGCATAGCCATAATTTTTCTTTGCTTTCATCACCTTGACTTCCACTTCGTCACCGATGACTGCATCTTTCACGAACAGCGTGTACCCGCCTACTTTGCCGATACCTTCCCCATCCACACCGAT
>CALZPS010000052.1 GCA_945827765.1 uncultured Lachnospiraceae bacterium
ATGGCGTGACCTTTTATGATACCGCCAGATTTTACACGGACAGTGAAGAAAAGGTGGGGGCTGCTTTCGCGGGAATGAGGGAGAAGGTCTATATCGCGACCAAAACGGGCGCGTTGACGGCAGAGGATTTTTGGAAGGACATTCAGACCTCGCTTACAAATCTGCAGACTGATTATATCGACATATATCAGTTTCACAATCCGCCTTTCTGCCCGAAACCGGGGGACGGGAGCGGCTTGTATGAGGCGATGCTGGAGGCGAAAGAGAAAGGTCTGGTTCGTCACATCGGCATCACTAACCATCGGCTGAATGTGGCGCGGGAGGCTATTGAGAGCGGCTTGTACGAGACTCTGCAGTTCCCATTCTGTTATCTGGCGACGGAAAAAGATATCGAACTGGTGGAAATGTGCAAGGCGGCGGATATGGGATTTATTGCCATGAAAGCATTATCCGGCGGTTTGATTACAAACTCGGCTGCAGCGTATGCGTTTTTGGCACAATATGAAAATGTGCTGCCCATCTGGGGTGTACAGCGTGAGCGTGAGCTGGATGAATTTTTATCTTATATTGACCATCCGCCGGTGATGACAGAGGAAATCAAAGCGGTTATTGAGGCGGACAAAAAACAGTTATCGGGCGAGTTTTGCCGCGGCTGTGGATATTGTATGCCTTGTCCGGCGGGGATTGAAATCAACAACTGTGCCCGGATGAGCCTGATGATCCGCAGAGCACCTTCCGAGAGTCAGCTTACGCCGGAGATGAGGGCAAAGATGAAAAAAATCGAGGAATGCTTAAATTGTGGAAAATGTAAGACGAAATGTCCTTATGGACTGGATACTCCGGCGCTGCTGAAGAAAAATTATGCGGATTATTGTGAAATACTGGCGGGCAAAACGGTTTGAAACGTGCATAGAAGGTGGCACGTGTGAAAGGTGTGCGTATCGGCCGCTCGATGTTGGACACCATTCACAGTTATGACAATACCCGCCTGACGACATTTTGTCCAAGTGTCCACTGGCTGAGAGAATATTTGGACGGGGTGCCATATCTGACCGTAGATGAAGATGAGTGGATGGCGCAGGACCCGGCACATAAGGAATTAGATTGGAAGAACTTCGTGAAGATTTTTATGGGGGCAGCTCTGAATCTTCCCGATGAAGAAAAAGGAATGGTGTATCCTCCAAGCTATGTGAAAAAGGATGAAGAGGCAACCAAGAATTTGTATCCGTATCTGGATGTTGCCGGATACAATTATTACAATGACAAATATGATACCTTGCATGAGTTACATCCGGAACGTGTGATACTGGGAACGGAGACTCAGGCAGATAAAATCGTGAAGACAATGCGCCATGCAAAAGAACATCCGTATGTGATCGGTGATTTTATTTGGACGTTGCAGGATCATCTGGGGGAGGCTAACGTCTGCGGTATTTCCTATGGTCAGGACAATGCTGCCAAGCGTACTTCCTACGAGGACGGGCGTGAGTATCCCTGGCTGGTGAATTATTCCGGTATGATTGATTTGATTGGCACCATTTTGCCCTCCACGCATTTGTTTGAGTTTGCCTGGGGAGAGCAGAAAGGAATCTTCCTGGCGGCACAGCCACCTGTGCATCAGGGGATTGCACCGACATTCGTCAGCTATAAATGGACAGACAGCGTGGATGGCTGGACATTTGAAGGCTGCGAGGGGGAAAAGACTTTTGTGGATGTTTACACGGATGCCTGCGAAGCAGAGGTGTTGGTGAATGGTGTCTCACAGGGGCGGCAGAAGGTGACAGATTACTTTGCAAAGTTTCCGTGTGTCTATGAACCGGGGGAGGTTGTGGCAATCGGTTATGATGAGAGCGGAAAGGAACTGTACCGCAATAGCATGAAGACTGCCGGAGCAAAAACAAAAATCACAGCGACGGCGGATAAGAAACAGATGCAGGCAGGCGGAGATGATGTTTGCTATATTCAGGTTGAAATCACCGATGAGCAGGGAAATCTGAAATTACTGCCTGAACACAATGTCAGCATTACCGTGGAAGGGGAAGGCACGCTGCAGGGATTTGGCAGTGCGTATCATATGAACGAAGAAAAGTATAATCAAAAGACGCACCGGACATATCTCGGAAGACTTCTGGCTGTTATCCGCAGCGGAAAAAATGCAGGAAATGTGAAGGTGACGTTTTCGGCTGACGGAATGGCAGAGGAATGCGTGGAACTGCAGGTCGCGAACGGAATCAAAGTTTTTTGAACATTTTTATATAGATTCTCATCCTTAGATGCGATATGATATAGATATCAGGGGCAGGACTGCGGGAGTTCGAAGCATGGAACAATCTGCTTTCTGTCTTATGCCCCGGTATTTTACAAAGAGGTATTAGCTATGCATGGAAGCAGGAGGAAGAGAGAATGCTTTTTACATTAAAAGAAATCTTAGATTTATGCGAGGCAAAAAAATGTGCGGTTGGCTCCTTTAACACCCCGAATCTGGAGTCTGTGATGGCGGTTATCGGTGCGGCGGAAGAACTCAATGTGCCGGTCATTATCCAGCACGCAGAAGTACACGAGGAAATCATGCCGCTCTCCGTTATCGGACCGGTCATGCTGGGGATGGCAAAGAGTGCGAAAGTGCCGGTGGCGGTGCATATTGACCACGGCGAGACTGTAGAGTATATTAACCGTGCATTGAATATGGGCTTTACATCAGTAATGTATGACGGCTCGACATTACCGTTTGCGGAAAATGTGGCCAATACCAGACTGGTGGTTGCATTGGCAAAAAGGGCAGGTGCATCCGTAGAGGCTGAAATCGGCTGTATGGGTAAACGTGAGACAGGAAGCGGCTCGGCAGGTGACGGCAATGACCCGGAGAAGATTTATACCGACCCACAGCAGGCAAAAGAGTTTGTGGAAAAGACCGGCATTGACGCATTGGCATGTTCGTTTGGCACGACACATGGAGTATACTTAAGTAAACCAAAACTGGATTTTTCCGTGGTGGAAAATGTACGTAAGATTGCAGACATCCCGGTCGTGATGCATGGCGGCTCCGGCGTGAGCAAAGAGGATTTCCAGATGGCCATCCAGAAGGGCGTGCGCAAAATCAATTATTATACCTACATGGCAATGGCAGGCGGCGAGACGATTGCCAGCCAGTTCCATATGGGATGTATTCCGGTGGAGAAAAACGGAAAGAAATATAAATATTGCTATTCGCTGGTGGAAAGTGATAAGGATACGCCGATTATGTATCATGATATCGTTTCATGGGGCACACAGGCGATGAAGAATAATTGTAAAAAAGCGATGGAGATTTTCGCGATGAGATAGGAGCCGGGAGCGGAAATCGGGCAGAAATGATATACGATAACAACGGAGGGACTTATAAAAAGTCCCTCCGTTGTGTCTGCCGGTATTGTTTGGGAGGCATCCCGACCAAACGTTTAAACATGGTGATAAAGTAGTTATAATCATTGAATCCGCAGGCAGCAGCAATCTCACTGATGTTCATCTTGGGCTGGGATGTCAAAAGATGTTTGGCTTTTTCTATTCTCAGGCTGCGGATATGAGCAGCAATTCCGATACCGTAGTTTTGATTGGCGATTTCATAAAGCGTGGTCTTTCCGATTTTAAAATGCTCACAGATGCTCTGCGCATCGATTTCCTCCGTATAATGTGCCATGATATACTCATCAATCTGTGCAGGCAGCTCTTTTTGTCCGATGATCGCCATCCGCTCCAGACAGAGGTAGGAGGCGACTGCCTGTAAAATATGGGCGGCGGACTGAATATAGTCCGTAGAAATCAGCGGCCGCTCATAGCAGGCAGATTTCAGGGCATCCATGTTGACATGATAATCCTTGCAGCGTTTTCGGATGACCGCCCACCCCTCCTCATGCGAATCATAAGCAAAGACATGACCGAACAGCAAATATCCGATGGTGATATTTCCCATGTATAAAGGCACGATACTCTCTGTCAGCCCGGCATGACATTGATAGGTGTAGGCTGTTCGCTCTCTGGCAGCAGTCTCGCAGGCATGCGCGTCACATTTCTTACACTCATCCCGTGCGTTCGCGTCCGTGCGCAGAATCTGGCAGACCGGAGCAATCTGCTCCGGATATGCCGCCAGCTCGCGGAATGTCTCGTCAAATACCGTGATGCGAATCTGGGTGATTGTATAAAAATCTTTTAATAAAGCATATAATTTGGTCAGGTTAAAAGTGGAAATCATAAGTAAATTCTCTCCGTGTGTATCCGGGTGTTTGTTTCGATAAAGAAATTATACCATGAAGATGAACAAAATCAAAGAAAAAAGAACAGATTACTATATCATATCTGTTCTTTTTTTTGTAAAATACAAGTAAGAATTCAAAGAAAATAAGATGCCGGAGAAAATAGAGCGGAGACATTTTATGGGCTGTTCAGGCAGGGACAGCGAGCCATTTTCTGCACCGGCCGGTAAGGAGGACAAACATGAAAAAAATGACATTTGCATTGGCTTTCTGTAACAGAGGGTTTATGCCGGGAGAATTGATTTATGGTGCGAGAGAGGACATGATCAAGGCCGTGACGGATGCGGGCTATGATTACATTGCCATGGATGCAGAAATGACCAGATATGGCGGAATCGAGACCAGAGATGAAGGATTGTTGTATGCGAAATGGTTGAAAGAGCACGAAGGACAGTATGATGGCGTGATTTTCTCCATGCCGATTTTTGCGGACGAGAACGGAGCTATCACAGCATTGCAGGATGCGGGAGTACCGATTTTGATGCAGGCGTACCCGGATGAAATCGGCAAGATGGATTTTGCACACAGAAGAGATGCATACTGCGGAAAATTTTCGGTGACCGATGTATTTACCCAGTATAATGTGCCGTTTACGGTGATGAAACCACACGTCGTACATCCGCTTTCCGACGCATTTGCACAGAACCTGAGAGATTTCGCGGCAATCTGCCGCGTGGTAAACGGCATGAAGAGATTCAATGTCGGCTGTCTCGGAGCCAGAACGACCGCGTTCAAGACAGTACGTTTTGACGAGATTACATTACAGAAATATGGTATCAATGTTGAGTCCTTCGATTTGTCCGAAGTGTTCTTCAAAGTAAGCAAGAAAGCAGATGATGACGCTGTGGTACTCGCTAAAATAGAACGGCTGAAAAATTATACGGACTTCTCTACTGTTCCGGAGAAAAATATGCTGACGCTGGCAAAACTGAGCGTGGTCATTGACGAGTATATCGAGGAATATCATCTGGATGCACTGACACTGCGCTGCTGGAATGAGATGGAAGAAGTGCTGCGTATCTGCCCATGCGTTCTTTTGAGTGAACTCAATGACCGGGGTATCGTGGCATCCTGTGAGATAGATATGTGCTCCGCTCTTACGATGAGAGCCATGAACCTGGCGAGTGAGCAGCCGACGACTGTTCTGGACTGGAACAATAATTATGGTGACGATGAGAATAAAGTAATCCTGTTCCACTGCGGACCGGTTGCACAGTCTTTGATGACAGCAAAAGGAACCGTTACTGAGCACAAGATGTTTGCCAAGGGTGACCCTGGTTCAGGCTGGGGCAGCAATGAGGGCAGAATTCGTCCGATGGATGTGACGATTTCCAACTGCCAGACCAAAGATGGGAAGATTGTGGTATATGCAAGTGAGGCGAAATTTACGGATGACCCGATCGAAGATGCATTTTTCGGATGCGGCGGCGTAGCAGAAATCCCGGATTTGCAGGATAAGCTGATTAAGCTGGCAAGAGGCGGATTTAAACACCATACTTCCGTCGGCGTCGGCCACATGAAAGAGATTTTGAAAGAGGCGTTTACGACATATCTTGGATATGACTGGGTAGATATTGACTAAGCGAGTTATCTTGGCGTTCGGTCATGACCGGAGCTGATATAGTGGAATTGTTTTGATGGATAGAGAGGTGACTGTGAATGAAAATAGCAGGATTGGATATCGGGACAACAGGCTGTAAGCTGACCGTGTTTGACGAACAGGGCGCTTATCTGGACAAATCCTACCGGGATTATCCGGTAAAACGAGCAGGCAGCGAGCACGAGGTAGATGCCTCGGCAATTATGGAAGGCGTTCGCACCGTCATCAAAGAGATGGCGGGCGCCTACCCGGATATTGCCGGAATCGGCGTGACCAGTTTCGGCGAGACATTTGTCCTGACCGATGAAAAAGGAATACCGCTGCATCCTGCAATGCTCTATACGGATCCGCGCGGAGCACAGGAGTGTCAGGAGTTGACACAAAAAATGGACGGCAGGACAATCGCATCGATTACAGGAGTGAAACCGCATGAAATGTACAGTATTCCGAAATTGATGTGGATGAAACGCCACAGACCGGAAATCTATGCAAAAGCAAAGCATGCATTTCTGATGGAGGATTATGTTGTATTTTGTCTGACCGGAAATGCGCAGATTGATTATTCTCTGGCGACGAGAACGATGGGATTTGATATCACCACGTTGAAATGGAGCGAGGAAATCTTCAAATATGCGGATGTGGACATGGGGCTGATGTCTAAGACTGTTCCCACCGGAACGAGTGCAGGCTGCGTTCTTCCGGCAGTTGCACAGGAACTTGGATTGTCGGAGCAGACACAAATTGTATCTGTCAGCCATGATCAGGTGTCAGCAGCGGTCGGTGCAGGTGTATTTGACTCAGATAAAGCTGTGGACGGAGCAGGGACGGTGGAATGTGTGACACCGATTTATGACGGACTGCCGGAATTGGAAGAGATGTATAAAGGCAATTTTGCAGTGGTTCCATATGTAATTCCGGGAAAATATGTAGCCTACGCATTTTCTTATACGGGCGGTGCTCTGATTCAGTGGTGTGTGGAGACGCTGGCGAAGAAGGAAAAAGAGCTGGCTGCCGGGCGCGGCATTTCTGTCAATGAACTGCTCGAGGAAGAGTACCGGAAAGTTTGTAAGGAGCGGGGCGGACAGACGCAATCTGCCGCTGCAGTATCAGATTTTGAGGAGCCGAGTAATATTCTGGTGCTGCCGCATTTTGCGGGGGCGGCAACTCCTTATATGGATACCGGTTCCAAGGGCGTCATCGTCGGACTTCATGCGGGCACGACGGTCTGTGAAATTTACCGGGCATGTATGGAGGGAGTCGTCTATGAGATGATGCTCAATATGGAATATCTCAAAAATTCCGGGGTCAAATATCAGATGCTGCATGCGACCGGAGGCGGGGCACGCTCAAAGGTGTGGATGCAGATGAAAGCGGATGCATTAAATATGCCGATTATGGCATTGAAGACTGTCGATGCAGGAACCGTCGGCAGTGCAATGCTGACCGGAATTGCCGTGGGCTGTTTTGCTGATTTGGAAGATGCGGCGGCACACATGGTGGAAGAGAAAGAAATGTATTATCCCAGAGAGGAAATGCATCAGAAATATAAAAATATTTATCAGAGATACCGCAGGCTGTATGATGCGGTAAGGCCGCTGATGTGAGTAAAAAGGAGGTTTTTATGAATCCTTATATCGGACATGATTCCCAAATATATGGGATAGAGGAACACCGTCTGGTGGGCGGTAAGGGCGACGGAATGCGCCTTTTGGAAGTAAATAACGGAAAAGGGCTGGAGCTGACGGTGTCATTAGACCGGGCGGCGGATATTTCCAGATTACGTTTCCGCGGTATCAATATGTCTTATTTTTCTCCGTGCGGCTATGTGGCTCCGGCTTACTATGACAGCACGGGAAGTAACTGGCTGAAATCATTTACCGCCGGTTTTTTGACGACCTGCGGGCTGCGTGCGGTTGGCTCGCCGTGTGTGGATGAGGGTGAGGAATTGCCGCTGCACGGTACGATTGCCAATCAGCCTGCAGAACATGCATACTGGTTTGAAGAAAATGGGGAGCTGGTGGTGCGTGCACTGGTGAAAGATGAGACGATTTTTGCCGCAAAACTGCGTATGACGAGAGAGATCCGTGTAAGTCTTGTGGAAAATACATTTACCATACAAGATACCATCGAAAATACCGGTGATACAGTGCAGCCATTGGAAATCCTGTATCACATGAATATGGGATATCCGCTGCTTGATGAGGATAGTGTGGTGGAAATTCCCTCCGCAGGTGTGTCACCGCGGGATGACCACGCTGCGGAGGATATCGAAAACTGGATGAAGATGATAAAACCACAGGCCGGTTATGTGGAGCGGTGCTATTATCACAAGTTTGAAAAAGAAGGAAAGGCATCGATTTATCAGCCGAAAATCGGGCAGGGGCTGGAAATTTCGTTTGATGCCGAAGAATTGGATGGTTTTGTGGAATGGAAGATGATGGGCGTGCGTGATTATGTGCTTGGTCTGGAATGTGGCAACTGTTATCCGGATGGGCGGGATGTCATGCGAAAGACCGGAATGCTCAAATTCCTTGCACCGGGTGAGCACAAAACCTATCAGGTAAAGGTACGGATGATAGAAAAGTAACGTGAAACAGACAAAACAAAACGGCAGGAGTTTGATGCTGATCAAGTCCTGCCGTTTTATTTTTTACCGTATTTTACTCTGACATTTTTCTCCTGCATGACGCATTCGCCTTATCTCACATAGGACGGAACATAGG
>CALZPS010000053.1 GCA_945827765.1 uncultured Lachnospiraceae bacterium
CTACACAAGGAGTATCGTCGGCAGCGTCAGATGTGTATAAGAGACAGCGTTACATGCAAAGAGAGGAACCCTAATCACTTAGCGATGCCGAAGACAGAGATTAGTGATTTTTGAGGGTTCAATGCGGGTGGTACCGCGGATATTAATTGATTAATTTCCGTCCCGGGATGCAAGTGCATCCCGGGACTTTTTTCTGCCGGTTCACCGTATAGTTGTTTCGACAGGGTAATAAAAACCAGTCATACGGGGTGTACAGGAAAGATAGAAAAGAAAGGGAGGAAAAAGATGGATTATATTACAGGTTTCAAAGAGAAAGATACAATGGAAATTAGTGAGTTGTTGGCAGAAGGTATGCTGGGGCGCACTGTAAAAGTCAACGGTGCTGTTCATGTAATCCGTGATATGGGAGAGATTGCTTTTATCATTCTCAGAAAACGGGAAGGGTTGCTGCAGGGAGTATATGAAGAAGGAATTACCCGGTTTGATTTGAAAGATTTACGCGAGGGATTTACAGTAGAGATTACAGGAACCTTGGCAGAATCCGACAAAGCACCGAATGGAATTGAAATTCGTATCATAGAAATAAAAGTGCTCAGTGAACCGGCAGAGTCCATGCCGCTGCCCGTCAACAAATGGAAGATGCCGACATCGTTGGAGGCAAAACTCAATTATCGTCCGATTTCCCTGCGAAATATCAGGGAGAGGGCAAAGTTCAAATTGCAGGAAGGAATTGTCCGCGGCTTTCGTGATTTCCTTTATGGGGAAGGATTTACCGAAATCCATACACCGAAAATCGGAGCGAAGAGTGCTGAGGGAGGAGCGAACCTGTTCCGTCTGGAGTATTTCCACAGACCGGCTATCCTGCAGCAGAGTCCGCAGTTTTACAAACAGATGATGGTCGGTGTGTACGACAGAGTGTTTGAGACAGCACCGGTATTTCGGGCAGAAAAACATAACACCAAACGACACCTTAATGAGTATACCAGTCTTGACTTTGAGATGGGTTATATTGACGGATTTGAGGACATCATGGCAATGGAGACCGGATTTTTGCAGTATACGATGCAGCTGCTTGAGAAAGAGTATGCAAGAGAATTACAGATTCTGGGCATCACACTTCCGCGTACAGACGTGATTCCGGCGGTACGGTTTGATGAGATTAAACAGCTTGTCTCAGAGAAATATGAGCGGAAGATGAGAAATCCATTTGATTTAGAGCCGGAGGAAGAAGTATTGATCAGCCAATATGCAAAAGAAGAATGGGACGCGGATTTTATTTTTGTGACACATTATCCGTCGAAAAAACGCCCGTTCTATGCAATGGATGACCCGGAGGATACAAGATATACATTGAGTTTTGACTTGCTGTTCCGTGGAATGGAGATTACGACCGGCGGACAACGTATTCATGATTATCACAAGCTGTTGGAAAAAATGGAAACCCGGGGAATGACAGAGGAAGGAATGGAGCAGTATTTAAGCGCATTTAAGTATGGAATGCCGCCTCACGGAGGGCTGGGCATCGGTATGGAGCGGCTGACAATGAAACTGGTTGGAGAAGACAATGTACGTGAGACAACACTGTTCCCGAGAGATTTGAGCAGGCTTGAACCATAAGGTGGGAAGAAATGTCAGAAAAGAATTGCTGTTATTTATGTGGAGGAAAACTAAATCAAGGGTACTGTCCGGCGTGTGGGCTCGACACGAACAGAAAGAACCGGATTCATTACAGGCTGAATGAGAGCAATGCCTCACGCAGGCTGGATGCCGGTGATGACAGAAGTCTGGAAAGGCAGAAAAAACGCAAAGAAAGGCAGCATCAGCATAAGCATTATACCGGCACTTCTGCGAAAACTACTGTTAACAGGAATGTCGGGATGCTCATCTGTGTTGTTTGTGTTTTTGTGATGGTGTTTATGTTTTTGGGAATTGTATTTGCATTTAATATTGACAGCAGTTACGAGCCTGAAGGAACTTATGAGTATGAAGATACAGAGTATGATGCATACGAGTATGTGACGAAAGAACTTTCGGAGACCGGGGAAACGTTTCAGACGCATCTGACAGCCGGAGAATATGTGGTCGGGACACATTTGCCGGAAGGAAACTATACGGTGTATCTGATAGAAGGCTACGGTTCCATGAATGTAGATGACTATGAAAACAGTGTGTATCTTTGTGAATGGTTCGACGAAGATGAAGAGTATGACGGGTTGACAGAAATGGATGATGTACGTCTGTTTCAGGGGGCAAAAGTATCTGTTGATACGGGAGTGATACTTCTGTTTGAGACGGAGAACGGGCAGACAGAGCAGATGTCGTTTATACAAAATCCACTGACGGACTCAGTGAAAATGAAAAAAGGAATGGTTTATGAAAGTGGAGTGGATTTTGAACCGGGTATATATGATGTCTCTGATTTTTCGGAGGATGGAGCATTGTATCATACATTTCCAAACAGTTTCTATGGAGTATATGAAGAGGAAGAGGAATATTATGAGCGCATTTTTTATCTGAATCACTCAGGGGGAGATGTGGCGTTTCAAAATCTCGTATTGCCGGAAGGTACAACCATCTGGTCGGACGAGGCGGATTATGTGTTGATGCCAAGTCCGAAGATTGGAACGACAGATTATGACGCATACTATGAATATGATTGACAGGCAGAAAGGAGCAGCAAAAGCATGGCGAACAAAATTTCAGATGAGACTATCGATTATGTAGGAATTTTGGCAAAGTTGGAGTTGTCGGCAAAGGAAAAAGAAGATGCGAAAGCCGACATGGAAAAGATGCTGGATTACATTGACACCTTAAATGAACTGGATACGTCAGGCATCGAGCCGATGTCCCATGTATTTCCGGTGAATAATGTATTTCGCGAGGATGTGGTGACAAATGGTAACCAGATGAAGGATACCTTGGCAAATGCACCGCAGCGTAGTGGTGACAGTTTTAAAGTGCCAAAGACAATCGGATAGAAAGGCGGCAGAAAGATATGGACATTTTAGGATTATCGGCAGTTGAGCTTGGCAAAAAAATCAAAGCAAAAGAAATTTCTGTGACGGATGCCACAAAAGCAGTGCTTGCACAGACTGCATCCGTGGAGCCTCATATAAACAGTTATGTGACGATAGATGAAAAAGGGGCGCTTGCGCAGGCAGAGGAAATTCAGAAGAAAATTGATAATGGAGAACTTGTCGGACCGCTGGCGGGAGTTCCGGCGGCAGTGAAAGATAATATGTGTATTAAGGGGCAGCTTACGACATGTGGTTCTAAGATCCTTTCGAACTTTAAACCGACGTACACTGCGGAGGCAGTTTTGAATCTACAAAAAGCGGGAGCAGTCCTCATCGGAAAAACAAACATGGATGAGTTTGCCATGGGCAGTACGACGGAGACCTCCTACTATGGACCGACCATGAATCCGCATAATATGCGGCACGTTCCGGGAGGTTCGTCCGGCGGCTCCTGTGCGGCGGTGGCGGCACAGGAATGTTATTACTCGCTGGGGTCTGACACCGGTGGTTCTATTCGCCAGCCGAGCTCATTTTGCGGCGTGGTAGGTATGAAACCGACTTATGGAACAGTATCACGTTATGGACTGGTTGCCTATGGCTCATCACTTGACCAGATCGGACCCGTGACCAAGAATGTGACTGACTGTGCGGCGGTTTTGCAGACGATTGCCTCTTATGACAGCAAAGACAGCACTTCTGTGAAACGAGAGGACTATGATTTTATGCGTGCACTCACAGAGGATGTGAGGGGACTACGCATCGGTATTCCCAAGGATTATTTTACCGAAGGATTGGATCGTGAGGTGGCAGATGCCATTTATGCGGCGGCAAAGGTACTAAAAGAGCAGGGAGCTGTGGTGGAAACCTTTGATTTGAGTCTTGTGCAGTATGCGATTCCGGCATATTATGTGATTGCTTCGGCGGAGGCCAGCTCCAATCTGGAGCGTTTTGACGGCGTAAAATATGGATACCGCACGGCAGAATATGAGGGTCTGCATAATATGTACAAGAAGACCCGCTCAGAGGGATTCGGTGCAGAGGTAAAACGGCGGATTATGCTTGGTTCGTTTGTGCTTAGTTCTGGTTACTATGATGCATATTATCTGAAGGCACTGCGCACGAAAGCGTTGATTAAAGCGGCGTTTGACAAGGCATTTGAATCTTATGATATCATCCTTGCCCCGGCGGCACCTACGACAGCCCCGGAGCTTGGCAAGAGTTTGAGCGACCCAATGAAAATGTATCTGAGTGATATATATACCGTGTCTGTCAATCTGGCGGGGCTGCCGGGAATTTCGATTCCTGTCGGCAGAGCGAAAAATGGTCTGCCGATTGGGATGCAAATGATTGGCAATAGTTTTCAGGAGAAGACACTTCTGAGAGCGGCATACACGTATGAGTGTGCGACGGGTGGATGTTATGAACAGCCGGCACACATTCCGGCGGCAGATTTGGCAGGAAAGGAGGCGTAAGAGGCGATGGCAAAACAATACGAAACAGTCATAGGACTGGAGGTTCATATCGAGCTGGCGACAAAAACAAAGATCTTTTGTGGCTGCAGCACGGAATTTGGCGGAGCACCGAATACGCATACCTGTCCGGTTTGTACCGGTATGCCCGGTTCCCTTCCGGTACTGAATAAACAGGTAGTAGACTATGCTTTGGCAATCGGGCTGGCGACCAATTGTCAGATTACGCAGGTCTGCAAATTTGACCGCAAAAACTATTTTTACCCGGATAATCCGCAGAACTATCAGATTTCGCAGTTATATCTGCCGATTGCCCGCAATGGCTGGGTGGAAATCGAAACGAATGGCGGGAAAAAGAAAGTACGCATTCATGAGATGCATATGGAAGAAGATGCCGGGAAACTGGTACACGACGAGTGGGATGATACCTCATTGGTGGATTATAACCGCAGCGGCGTACCGTTGGTGGAAATTGTCTCTGAGCCGGATATGCGTTCTGCGGAGGAAGTCATCGCTTATCTGGAGAAACTGCGTATGATTGTACAGTATCTGGGGGCATCTGATTGTAAATTGCAGGAAGGATCGATGCGTGCCGACGTCAATCTTTCGGTTCGTGAGGTGGGTTCAGATACATTCGGAACTCGTACAGAAATGAAAAACCTGAACTCCTTCAAGGCGATTACCCATGCCATCGAAGGGGAGCGGGAAAGACAGATTGAACTGCTTGAAGAAGGAAAAGCGGTAGTGCAGGAGACACGCCGCTGGGACGACAATAAAGAGCATTCCTATGCGATGCGTTCGAAAGAGGATGCCAAGGATTACCGCTATTTCCCGGAACCGGATTTGGTGCCGATTGTCATCAGTGACGAGTGGATTACGCGGATTAAGAGTCAGCAGCCGGAGTTTCGTACCGAGAAACTGGAACGCTACAAGAGAGAATTTGATATTCCGGAATACGATGCAGGGTTATTGACTGAATCAAAGAAGATGGCGGATTTGTTTGAGGCGACGACAGCTATCTGCAAGAAACCGAAGAAGGTATCCAACTGGCTGATGGTGGAGACGATGCGTCTGTTAAAGGACAATAACATGGAACCGGAGGATTTGCGTTTCTCTCCGGAAAATCTGGCAAAACTGATTGACATGGCGGATGCCGGAACAATCAACAGTTCGGTTGCAAAAGAAGTGTTTGAACAGATTTTCCTGAATGATACTGACCCGTTAGTCTATGTGGAAGAACATGGACTGAAGACAGTCAATGATGAAGGGGCGCTTAAAGAGACGCTTGAGAAAGTCATTGCTGCAAATCCTCAGGCAGTGGCAGATTACCGGGGCGGCAAGGAAAAAGCTCTCGGTGCTCTGGTCGGACAGACGATGAAAGCAATGAAAGGAAAGGCAAATCCGGGCATGGTCAATGAAATGCTGAAAGAGATGCTGAAAGACTGACGAGCTATAAATGAGAATATCAGGATGAAATGAAAATAAATCCGGCAGTGAGAGCTGATAAGCGTATCCTGCCGGATTTGTTTAGAACATAGTCAAATATGTTGAGCCAAGGGACCCATGGACATAAGAATACATGCTTGCATGTATTCTTATGTCTATGGGTCCCGCAAAACATGAGCAAGTAGCCATTTTTCGCAGAAAAATGCGCGGATTGCGAATGTTTTCGTCGATTTTGGGAGTGTGAAGCGTATATCAGCGCTCCTGACGTACATCAAATTCCGGATTAATTGCATAGAAATTCTTACTGTCGAGATGCTCCTGCACAATTCTCAAGCTTTCACCAAACCGTTGATAATGCACAATCTCTCTCTGACGAAGGAACCGAATCGGGTCGCAGATTTCCGGGTCATTCGTCAGCCGAAGAATATTGTCATATGTCGTGCGTGCTTTCTGCTCTGCTGCCATATCTTCATGTAGATCCGTAATCGGATCGCCTTTAGACTGAAGATAGGCTGCCGTCCACGGCGTTCCACTGGCAGCCTGTGGCCACAATGCCAGAGTGTGATCCACATAATATTTGTCAAATCCGGATGCTTTCAACTCCTCCGGTGTCAAATTGCGGGTCAGCTGATGCACGATAGCACATATTATTTCAAGATGAGCCAATTCTTCTGTCCCTATATCTGTCAGAATCCCGGTCACTTCATTATAAGGCATCGTATATCTTTGTGCCAAATACCGCATGGATGCCGCCAATTCTCCGTCCGGGCCACCGAATTGAGTAATAATGACCTGTGCCAGTTTGGGATTTGTCTGTGTGATTTTTACCGGATACTGTAATCTTTTTTCATATAACCACATACACTAACATCCCCCTTCCTGCCACGGCCATGGGTTTGAAATCCACGTCCATTTTTCTGCATCAGAATAAACAGCAGAATCCATTGTCAATGGTCCAAAATGTTTTGCATATTCTTTCAGTGCCTCGTTGCGCAGATGGCTGTATTCTTCAAAGCATTCCACAGCCTCCTCATCATACGGATGCGTATCCAGATATAATTTGATATCATCTACCGCAAAACTCACCTCATTGATGTGATTGAAAAGATCTTTTCTGTTCGGACAATCACTCATCGATTACAGCCCCCTCTCCCCTTAAAAGGTTTATCCAACTCTTCAAAAACGGTTCCGGACTGCAAGGCTTTGCAGGCACAATATAAATCGCCCCACCTCTGCCACGGTACATAGGCCATAGCCAGCGGAAATCCCTGTAATTTATCTTCCCTTTTGCAATTATTTGTCCGTTTTTTTCTTGCACAGTCGTTCTCTCGTGTTTCACATTTCTCACGCACACACGCTGTCTCTGCACATACTCCGACATTATTTCCACAGCTTTGTCCGGACTGCCGCTGCTGCCAGTTTCCATTCTGACGAACATAGCGGACATTATTCTGACAATTTGCCATAAAAAAACTCCTCCCATACATTTTACAGTATTATTGTATGGAAGAAGTTTAAATTGGTTCCTGTATCTATTGGGTTGCTTTCCCAAGTGTTACTTCAACAGTTTTTTCTGCATATTCCCCATCGCTTTGCGGGATGGCAACCGTCACTTCGACCACCTCTCCCACTGCGTAATACTCCAGTTCTTTCTGCAATGCAGACATACTTTCCACTCTTGTTCCGCCTAGTGCAGTGATGATATTGCCCTTGCGGATGCCGGCCGCTTTCGCGCCGCCTCCGTCTATCACCTCAGCCACATAGACTCCGGTTGGCATATTATATCTTTGCGCACTTTCACTGATGACATCATACCCTTTGATGCCTAAAAAACCCTGCTCTTCCTCGGCAACCTTATGCTTCGTTTTCTGATTCATCAGATTATGAATGATATCAGACACATCGCTGATGGGTATGGCATAACCCATACCTTCCACAGTATTACCCGCAATCTTTGATGAATTGATACCAATCACCTCGCCGTTCGCATTGACCAATGCTCCGCCGCTGTTGCCCGGATTGATGGCGGCATCCGTCTGAATCAATTTGATTTCATCTTCACCACCCGCGGTACTGCTCTGGCTGGAATTCACTGTGCTGCTGCTGACATTCAATGCACTGATAACGCCGGTTGTAACGGACTGTCCGTAACCAAGTGCATTGCCGATTGCAATTGCCGGCTCGCCCACTTTCAACTGATCCGAGTCCCCAATCGTTGCCACTCTGACATCAGACATGGTATCGTCCGAAATAGATTTCAGCAAGACTGCAATCACTGCGATATCATGCTCTGAATCTGTTCCTTTCACATCGGCCTCAACGCTGCTGCCGTCACAGAAAGTAACTGTCAGCGTCTCACTGCCCGCAATTACATGGTAGTTGGTCACAATCAGCAGTTCTTCTTCTGTCTGTGAAATCACAATGCCGGTTCCGGCACTTTCACTGTTATACTGCTTGTCTCTTATACACATCTCCGAGCCCACGAGACCGTACTAGATCTCGTATG
>CALZPS010000054.1 GCA_945827765.1 uncultured Lachnospiraceae bacterium
CACGATATGCGAATGTCGGGTAGGATTGTGGGAGTGCAAAGCACGAAACAATCCGCAGGTATCTTAGTTGGGGGCTTTTGACCCCAACATCATATTAAGAGTTGCTTTCGCCCAGAAAGCGCGTTTCTTTCCGTCAATCCATGCATCCTTTTCAATCCGGTACTGCCCTTCCAGACGGATATCCTCAGAGGATGCCCCGATTCCGACTTTAACCAGCCCCTTCTCAACCTTCCAGCGCATCTGTGCGTCCAAAAATGCCGTCTGGCTTGCCTGCAAAGCAAACGTTACCTTCTTTTTTTCTCCCGGACGCAGGAAAATCCTTGCAAATCCTGCCAGTTCTTTTACCGGACGAACCATACATGCAAAAGGATCTGTGAGGTAAAGCTGTACGACCTCGTTTCCTGCACATTTTCCGGTGTTTTCCACCACACAGGAAATCTGTACCCCCTCGTCCGGTGCGATTGTCTCACGGTCAATCTCCAGTTCCGAGTAGCTGAATGTCGTATAAGAGAGCCCATATCCGAAATAGTAGCGCGGCGTATGAGGAAGATCCACATAATTATGAAATCCGATGCTGCCTGTCTGGTGCCATGCCGAAGCGTTCGGATGATTATAATACACCGGAATCTGTCTGGCATGGTACGCCGTCGTCACAGGCATGCGTCCCGCCGGATTGTAATCGCCAAGCAGCACATCCGTAACTGCCTGTGCTCCCGTCTCCGCCGGATTCCATGCCTCCAGAATCGCATTCAGGCATTCGTCCGCCGCATCACTGGAAATTGGACGCCCGTCAAAATGAATCCCGACTACCGGTTTTTGAAGTGCACACACTTTTCGTATAAATGCATCCTGACACGGCGGAAGATTGATATTGGCCGCATCAATCCCCTCTCCCATGGACGCCATGGAACAGGTACCATGTTTACCGCCCAACGTCAGCAATACCACATCCGCCTCTCTGGCCAGCGCCAGTGCCTCCTCAAATCGGCTTTCGTCTGCCCCGGCAATCGGATAACCGTATGCATACAATATCTCGCTGTCCGGCATCCGCTCTTGCAGCTCTTCCAACAAACTTTTACAGTCCGGTTTCTGCCGTTTCAAGATTGGATTGAATTCTTCCGTCTCGTCCGACTGGATATTAGTTCCGGGAACAGTAACGATTTTTTTATTCGGATCCCAGATAGTTCCGCTGACTCCTGCAATGGAATTGGCGATTGCATAGGTAGATTCCATCATGCATAGATGGGTGTATCCGCCGAAAAATTTTCGCGCACTGTCCGCATGGGGACCAATCAGGGCAATTTTCTTCGTCTGTTTGGGCAACGGCAGAACACCGTCGTTTTTCAGGAGAACGATGGACTCTCTGGCGGATTTTAAAGAAAGTTTCCGCTCCTGCTCCCGACCAAAATTCTCCCAAAGCTGTTTTCCCTGCAAAGCATATGGATGTTCAAACAGTCCCATGCGAAATTTTGCCGTCAATACACGCAGTACCGCCATATCCAACCACTCGATATCCGCCTCTCCTGTTTCAAACATTTTCTTCAGTTCTTCATTGTATCCGGACGTGTTGGGCAGTTCAACATCCATTCCCGCCTGCAGGCAGAGCAGTCCCGCCTCCGCCGGAGTCTCGGCAATTCCATGACAAGAGTGGGTTCTTTCCACGGCACCATAATCGCTGACCACCACGCCGTCAAAGCCCATCTCTTCCCGCAGAAGTCCGCCCAGCAGTGCTTTGGACGCAGATGCCGGTTCGCCGTCTATCGAGCAGTAACACGGCATGATTCCCCGCAGTCCGCTTTCTGTGATTGCAGCCTGAAATGGTTTGCCGTACACTTCCCGCAAAAGCCTCGGCGGCGTGTCACTGTGCGTCCCGTGGATACCGCCCTGCGAGTTCTGAAAAGCCAGAAAATGTTTCGCCACACTTTCCGCCCTGCGCCCTGCTGTCTCCTGCCCCTGAATTCCCCGCGTATAGGCCGCGCCAAGAGCAGCCGCCAGCGTCGGATCCTCCCCGTACGTCTCCCCTTGTCTGCCCATGCGGGAGTCGCGGGAAATATCAAGTACCGGTGCCAGAATCTGCGTAAATCCACAGGCGAGTTCCTGCCTTCCAATCGCCCCCGCAATCTCTTCTTCAAGATCAGGATCAAACCCCGCTCCTCTGCCGATTCCGGACGGGAAACTTGTTGACTCCTGAATAAACGCCCCGCACAATCCTTCCATGTGAAAAACCGCGGGGATATGGTGCGGGCTGTTCTCCATAACGATTTTCTGTACCCTTCGCTGCCAGTCGGCCACTTCGTCAAGCGTCTCCATCCGGCGTACTTCCAGTGTACTGACCTGACCAATTCCGTATTGTGTATTCCGGGAAATATACCCCATATCATCAGCTATCTCCCCAAACGGAAAAATCCCGTTGATCTGTGCCATCTTCTCCTCCAGACTCAAATCTGCCAGCAGGGCGGCGGCTCTCTCTTCCGGTGTGAATGTACTATCCATATATGTTTTCATTTCTATCCATTCCTCCCATCATCACAACGCGCTCCGGTCACCGAAGTAACCGGAGCGCGTTCACAAAGCATCCTGATCATGATACTATAATGCTTTCCTTAATTTGCTTTTACCAGATCAATGTATTTCTGCAGATATTTCGATACAGAATCCGCATCCAATGCATCCATGCCGGCTTTGTAGTCTTCCCATTTCATCTTGCCCTGAATCACACCCGGCAGGTTCTGGCTCATGTACTCGACTACCTTTGTCTGCATCTTGTTATATTCGGTAGACTCATCCGCATTCAAAAGTCCCGTGTAGTCCATCGTGCCGCCGGTATTGAGATATTTGCCCCAGAGCTCATACGCTTTTTTATAGATGGCAGGAGTGCCGTCATTGTTGTAGTATTCTCCGGTAGAACCGTTCAATGCGATTCCCACCGTCATTCTTCCTGCCTGAGTTGCTCCTATCAGAGGACTTTCCGGATCCTGAGCGGAAAGTGACGGAGTATAGACCGTCTTTCCTTCTTCGTCTGTACTCTTCGCATAAGTAGCATCCAGTCCGTATTCTTTAAAAATATTTGGATTCAGCTCCACGGATTCCACCTGTTCCTTGGTCAGACCTTTTCCCAGAACCTCTGCGCCTTCCGTCGTATAGGTCCAGTCAAGGAAGGTAAAGAGCGCCGCCAGATCCTTGCCTTCACACTTCGTCGTAATGCCGGTTTTTCCTTCAATCATACTATTCTGATACATAGCATCCGGCTCCTGATACATTTGCTCTTCTCCGCCGTACATATCATTGATCGGCAGCGCAGCAGGCATACAGAATGCGTTCTGCTGGTCTCTTTCATCCATACAGGTCGTGCGGATTGTTGTTCCGATGGAATTGCCATGGTAGTTGCACCACAGTCCGACCTTGCCCTGACTGATGCCCGCCTGATTGATCATATAGAACATATCGTTTGCTCTTGTATGGAATGACTGGTCAAGCCAGCCTTTCTGATACCAGTTCTGCATACACTCAACATACGTTGCAAAATTCTCCGACGTTCCGTCAAAAGATACTTTTCCTTCATTAATATAGTACAGTCCGGTGCCGCCGCCAAAGGAGGAAACCAGATCACCCAGTGTACTGTTGCCCATATAAGAGATGGATGTACAGTATGCATTCGTATCCTCTGTCCAGCCTCTGTCTGCGATTGCCTTGTCAAACGCCTCAAACATCCACTCCCAGTCACTGATGGTAATCGGATCAGCCGTACCACTCGGGAAGATGACATTGTCAGTGTAATCCTCATCCGGGTTTTCACCGTAATCGGCCTCAAACTTCGTCACATCATTCTTCTTCCAGCCGTTCAAATTATTCTCCTTCACAGCCTTGTCAAGCGGAGTTACTTCCGGATGTCCGTTTTCCTTGACATAGTCGCTCTCCCAGTCCCATACATACTCGGTCGGGACTGCATACTCCACTACCCAGTCACGGCGGTAAAGTGTTCCTTCCCACGCCTCGCGCACGGAATCCGCCAGTTTGTACAGTGCATAATAATGAATGCTTCCGTCATCCTCCTGCACCTGCACGAGCGGTTTTAGCTCCGGATGTGCGTCCAGATATGCCAGATAATTCGGCATATATTTCTCCACATATTCCGTAATGTCCATCAGGATGCCATTCTCCACCATTGACTTCGGACTTTCTCCCGAAATTGCCAAATCGATAAGCTCCGGATACTCTCCCAGAGAAATCATGTTATTGAAGTTCTCCTGCTCATTTCCCGGAATCGGCACGATATAATCAAACTGGATATTCGTACCATTCTCCTTGGTACCAATGCCTCCCTCTTCTGTGTTCCAGTACTGCTGGTTGATGTACTGAACTGCCGCGGCGTCCTTATAATCTTCATAATACTTTCCGACGCCGTCTGTCTGGGTAATCCACCATGTGAACTTCTGCGACTCTCCGCCGCCTGATTTGCCGTCGTCTCCCGACTTGCCGCAGCCTGCAATGAGCGAAACTGCCATCGCCGCCATCAAACCGACGGACAATATTCTTTTTACCGTCTGTTTCTTCATTTCTTTTTTCCTCCTTCTTTATCTTGTTTCATCCGGTTTTCATACCTTCTGTTTACTATCCCTATTTTATCTTCTCTTTTCATCCAGGTATTGTATTTTTGTGTTTTATAATATAAATATGAGTCAATTTCATCTGCACGGTAGTTTTATCGTGCCTGTTTATCTCAAGAGATACCCGCTCTTCTTTTTATTCTACCTCCGCCAGCAAGATATCCAGATGCTCCAGCATTCCATTTGCCTCCGCAGACTCCCCGGCAAATTGTCTCACAACCTGCTTCACTGTCATATCATACCAGTCCTGCGGAATCAGGACAAGCATCTGCGCATTTTTATCAAGCAGTGCTCTGGTATCCGGATGTTTCATCAACTCAGCAATACTACTATCCGTACTATAACGTTGGAACAATGGTTTTGCCGTCTCATAAGCGATCTGGTATTTCCCCGGTTTCAGTTTGCATACACCATTCTCCACCTGCGCAAACATCGAATTGCTGTTGTCCTCATAGACAGATTCTTTTGCCATCGGCAATATCAGATCAGCCTCACACCCGAACGGGATTTCCACTTCCACACGGACATGATTCTTATCCAGAACTTCCCATGCGCTTCTGTAAGTTCCCGCTGCGCTATGGTATATTGCCTCCGCCTTTTTTAAGTCCCAGTTTACGGAGGGCCGCAGCCGTACCTTGCGAAATCCCGGCGCCTCCTCCACAGGATTGATGCCCGCACAATGCCGGAACATCCATTCCACAATGGAGCCGTATGAATAGTGATTCAAACTATTCATGCCGGTGCCCGATATACTTCCGTCCTCCAGAACGCTGTTCCAGCGTTCCCAGACAGTCGTCGCTCCTAGATTGACTGCATAAAGCCATCCCGGGTATTCTTCATTCAAAAGCAGTTCATATGCCAGTTCATCCAATCCATTGTCGGAAAGCACATTACACAAAATCGGAGTTCCCACAAATCCGGTTCTCAGTTTATGCCTGCTCTCTTCAAACTTGGTGAGAAAAGCTTTCTTCGTCTCGGTCTCATCCTCCAGCAAATGATGATACATTGTCAGAAGATATGCGGTCTGTGTATTGCAGCAGCACCGTCCGGTAACAGAATAATATTCCTGCCGTGTCTCCTGTCTGACCTTCTGCTCCAGTTTTTTGTAGTACTCTGCCTCCTGCGTCCTGCCTAAGACCCGGGCTGCCCGCGCAGTCAGTCCGGCACTGTACGCATAATACACGCCGGCGATAAAACCGGGGTCGGTTCCGCCCATCACCTGCTCTGCACCTCTGCTCTCCGGATGGTCAAGAGCCAGCCAGTCTCCCAGATGAAAGCTCTTTCTCCAGCCGTGGTGGTCTCCGTCCACTTTCGTAATATAATTCACCCACGCTTTCATACTGTCAAACTGTTCTTCCAGAATCGTTTTATCCCCATAGAACAGATACAGATTCCACGGAATAATACATGCGACATCTCCCCACACCGAAGAACAACCCTGTACTTTGATTCCCACAGATGGGATGGCATTAGGCACCATTCCGTCGCTATCCAGTTGTTCCTGCCAACAGTCATGCAGATATTTGCGGTAAAATGCATAGCAGTCACTAAAGAAACATGCGGTGGGCGAAAATACCTGCGCATCCCCTGTCCATCCCAGCCGTTCATCACGCTGCGGACAGTCTGTCGGCACATCGATAAAGTTTCCCTTTTGCCCCCACCTTGCATTTTGAATCAGACGGTTGACCTTCTCATTTCCTGTCGTCAACGTCCCAACCGGCGGAATTTCCGAATAAAGTACCAGCGCAGCAAAATCATCCTTCTGCAAATCCGGGATTCCCTCCACTTTCACGTAACGGTATCCATAAAATGTAAAATGCGGCACAATCTCCCGCTCCACACCGTCCGAAACATAAACGAATTCTGCTTTTGCGGAACGTAAATTATCGCGGTAAAAATTACCTTCCTGCAAAATTTCACCAAACTGCAGATGTACCGTCTCTCCCGCCGGAACTGCTACCTTTAAGGAAAAGATTCCCGCCAGATTCTGGCCCATATCAAGCACTGTCTCGCCTGCCGGTGTGTGGATCAGTTCTGCCGGGCTGACAATCTCTCTCACCTTAACCGCAGTACTGTAACGTTCACGCAGAGGAGCCATTGTTTCCTCACAAAGAACCGCCCGGGTATCTGTCTCTTTCTCCAGTGTCATATCCCATGTTTCTCCGTCATAGATAGAAGAATCCGTAATATGACTGTAGCTTACCTCCCAGCTCTCATCCGTGCCGATGACTGTCTCACTGCCATCCGCATATTCCAGCCTTACCTCAGCGATGAGTTTCATCGTATCACTGTAATATCCCTTATGACCAGGTTCTACCCAGAATCCAAACCGTCCACAGTACCATCCGTTGCCAAGCAGTACCTCCAAAACGGCCTTCTTCTGCACCTGTTCCGTAATATCATACGTCTGATACTGCAGCCACCGATGATAATCATTACAGTATGGAGTCAGATATTCCTCTCCTACTTTCTCTCCGTTGAGGCAGGCCTCATACAAGCCCAGTCCACAGATATACAGCCTTGCACGTTTCACTTTTCCATCCGGTCGGATGACTTTACGGAAAATGGGATGTCCTTTCTTTTCATCGCAGGTAATCCATGTCGCCGCCCACGGCTGTTCCATTTTTCCGGTTTCAAACCATTGTACCTCACTTACCGCTTCCTCACCTGCATCACTTTTGACCATCACAGTCCAGTAATAACGTGTGCAGGGAGCAAGCGTAAGTTGCGGCGCATAACCGAGGCTGTCAATATCCTCTCTCCAAAGTGTATCCGCTATGACCTGCTGCATTCCTTCGTCGAGCGCCACCTTAATTCTCGCCTGCTCCTGCTTTGTTCCCACACTTTCTTCCACAAGATAGCTAAATACCGGCTTTCCTAAATGATATCCTAATGGATTCACCATATGGTTTGTCTTACAGTTTGTAATCTTCATTTTCTTCTCCCTTCTGCCGTTTTGCGAATATGATGTTACTTCTCAAGGCCGTCGGTCTCTCAAAATACCATCCTTTTTCTTGTAAATATAATGTAGTGAAACCTGTCGGTTTTGTATTGTATTTTTGTGCACGATATATTAAAATCAAATATATAAATTGTTCAAATAATCCTGAGACGATTTTACCTTTCCAAACGTTTCAGGAGAATATCATCCAACAACCCGGCAATAGAACGGAGGTTCGTATGTTTCAGGATATCAAGAATTTTTGCCGTTATTTTTATGCAACTACTTATATTCCCATTTCCCATTTTCACGGTGAGGGGATGTTCGTTACACTCGTTGAATCCTATCCCGCCAAACTACAGCAGGATAATCCGACCAGCAGCGCCTTGGAGTCTATCATTGTCTTTCACCGTAGCGTGGACTATTTCATCACCAAATCATCCGCTATGTTTGGTCTGGTCAATCTTGGCAGAGCAGATGATTTTATTATTGTCGGTCCGGTCTTCTCCACTCCTGTCACTGACCGCATTATCCACGAGTTCATGAAAGAATGTGAACTCGGACCGTCCGCCAGACCGGGGATCACGCTGCTCCTTTCCAATACACCGCAGGTTTCCTTTATGCAATTTCTGCATATTCTTGCTTTTCTACAGCTGAGTTTAAATCAGGAAAACATTGATATCGCAGAATATTTTCATCTGCCGGACAATGCAAACAGTCAGGAAGTTCCTTTCTGGCAGACCGAGCTTGCCTACGTTGGAAAGGAAAATGAATTCAAACACAATACTGCTCTGTTTGAACAACAGATGTATCACTATATGAT
>CALZPS010000055.1 GCA_945827765.1 uncultured Lachnospiraceae bacterium
GAGATCTAGTACGGTCTCGTGGGCTCGGAGATGTGTATAAGAGACAGGCGTCACTGGTGCTTATTCAGCAACGTACAATCCTGCCCCAAATACGGATATCGTGGGATATTTTTTATGTCCATTTTTCCCTTGGTTCATCATCATGTTGGGGCGGGTCTCAAGGACAGTCAATCACTTCTGTGCAAGCACGGAGCGTGTTCAGACCTTTTGACCCGGGCATCTTATTTAAAAACAAAAATATTGATACTTATAAATGTATCAAACTAAAAGGAGGTGATTTTATGCAGATATTGGGAGATTTTTGGAACTTCTTTCAAAACCAGATTCTTGGAATGAAATGGCTCAGTGATGAAATAGGCTCTGTTTTGAATGCTGTAGGTTTTGATACCGGAGGGAAAATCGGAGGCAGTATTCAGTTTTTTGTTTATGACATGATAAAGATTATGGTACTGCTTGGTGTCCTGATTTTTTTTATCTCGTACATTCAGAGTTATTTTCCACCAGAGAGAACGAAGAAGATATTAGGAAGATTTCATGGAATTTGGACTAACATTATTGCGGCTTTGCTTGGAACGGTTACACCATTTTGTTCCTGTTCTTCGATACCGTTATTTATCGGATTCACAAGTGCCGGACTGCCGATTGGGGTGACTTTTTCCTTTTTGATTTCCTCGCCGATGGTAGACCTTGGCTCTCTTGTGCTGCTGATGAGCATTTTTGGCTGGAAGGTTGCTGTTGTGTATGTCATCTTAGGGCTTGTCATTGCAGTCCTCGGAGGTATGCTGATTGAAAAACTTCATCTTCAAAATCAAATTGAAGAATTTATCAGAAACGGCAAAAGTGTTGACCTGCCGCAGGATGCGCTGACTAAGAAGGACAGATGTAAATATGCGTGGGAGCAGGTAATCGAAACAGCAAAGAAAGTATTTCCGTATGTCATTATCGGTGTTGGCATCGGAGCACTTATTCATAACTGGATTCCGGAAACTCTCATTGTAAAAGTACTTGGCACAGGTAATCCGTTTGGTGTGTTCATTGCCACAGTATGTGGAATCCCTATGTATGCAGATATTTTTGGCTGTATTCCTATTGCAGAAGCGTTATTGGCAAAGGGGGCGAGACTGGGGGTTGTACTTTCATTCATGATGGCTGTAACAACGCTTTCACTGCCTTCCATGATTATGCTAAAAAAAGCAGTGAAACCAAAGCTGCTGGGAATATTCGTTGCGATATGTACAATTGGCATTATCGTTGTCGGATATATGTTTAATGCGTTTCAGTACTTGCTTGTATGATAGCAGGCTGTGAAGGGCTTGCATTTTAATAACATTTTTAGGAGGATTTGATTATGTCATTATTTGGTTTTGAAAAGAAGAAAGAGAAAGAAAAGATTCCGTCCGGCTGTTGTGGTGAGAACGTTGACGGTATCTGTTGTGTTAAGGTACTCGGAGCGGGTTGTAAATCCTGTCATGAGCAGTACGAGTACGCAAAGTCAGCAGTCAATGAATTAGGACTTGGTGTCGAGGTAGAGTACATCACCGATATGGAAAAGGTAATGTCCTATGGCGTTATGAGCATGCCTGCCATCGTGGTTAATGATAAAGTTGTGTCTATGGGCAGAGTGCTGAAAGAGGCTGATGTGGTAAAGCTGCTGAAAAACTCGGTTGAATAATCGCTCCATGCCGGGCATTCCGGATTTTTCAGACCGATTAAAAATTAGACGAAAGGAAATATCAAGAATGGCTAAGAAAAAAATAGCTTTTATCTGTGTTCATAATTCCTGCCGCAGTCAGATGGCAGAGGCTCTTGGAAAGTATTTAGCCGGTGATGTTTTTGAAAGTTATTCTGCCGGAACAGAGACAAAGCCGCAGATAAATCAAGATGCTGTCAGAATCATGAAAGAGCTATACGGCATTGATATGGAGCAGACGCAGTACTCAAAACTGGTAGCGGATATACCGTTCCCGGATATAGCCATCTCTATGGGATGCGATGTTGGTTGTCCCTACATCGGCAGAGAGTTTGATGATAATTGGGGACTTCAAGACCCGACTGGAGAAAACGATGAAGTGTTTAAAGCTGTCATTAAGAAAATTGAAGAAAATATTATACGATTAAAAGAGCAAATCCGGTGATATAGACAGGGACAGTATTAAACATGCAAAAAAACTAATTTGCTCCTTCCTTTACATTGTAAAAAAAAGAAGTTATAATAAATAATTATGAGATACGCGGAGAAATCCGTAAGCATCAGAGGGTAAAATGCTTTTGCCCCCAACATCAATGAGAAGAAAGAGAGCAGAATATGAACAGAACAGATAATCCATTGGGAGTGCAGCCGGTAGGGCGGCTTCTTCGTAAATTTGCCATTCCCAGTATTGTGGCAATGCTGGTGGGAGCGCTCTATAATATGGTTGACCAGATTTTTATCGGACACAGTATCGGAGAATTGGGAAATGCGGCGACGAATGTAGCCTTTCCGCTGACGACGAGCTGTACGGCGCTTGCATTGCTGTTCGGCATCGGTGCGGCCTCTGCATTCAACCTGTCCATGGGGCGCGGAGATAAGGGGAGAGCCCTTTATTATATCGGGAATGCAGTGGTTTTGATGTTTGGAAGCGGCGTAGTGCTGGCTTTGATTGCAGAGATTTTTCTGGATCCTCTGTTGGTGTTTTTCGGTTCGCCGGATAACGTTCTTGGTCTGAGCAGGGAATATGTGCGGATCACAGCGATTGGTTTTCCTTTTTTAATACTGACCACCGGCGGTGCACATTTGGTACGGGCGGATGGAAGCCCCACGTATTCCATGCTCTGCAATCTTACCGGCGCTGTGATTAATACCATATTGGATCCATTGTTTATTTTCGGGTTTGGTATGGGAATGACCGGTGCGGCGCTGGCAACGATTATCGGTCAGGTTGCCTCTGCCGTGATGGTGTTCTGCTATCTGCGCCGATATAAGGCCGGCCCGCTTACAAAAGAGCATCTACGGCCGAGATTAACCTATGCAGGTTATGCCATGAGTCTGGGGATGGCTCAGTGTTTTAATCAGATGGCGATGATGGTGGTGCAGATTGTCATGAATAATTCCCTGAAACACTATGGAGCCTTGTCCATCTATGGGGAATCCATTCCTCTGGCCTGCTCCGGAATTATCAATAAAGTAAGTTTTATCTTTTTCGCTTTCTGTATCGGAATCGCTCAGGGCATGCAGCCTATTTCCAGCTTTAACTATGGCGCAAAGCAGTATGATCGTGTGAAAAAGGTGATTCTTCTGAGTATGGGAACGGGACAGCTCATTTGCATGACTGCATTTGCCATGTTCCAACTGTTTCCAAGGCAGATTATCAGTCTGTTTGGAAATGGATCCGAACTGTATTTTACATTTGCGGAACGGTATTTTCATATTTATCTGTTCTTCACCTTTATCAATAATATTCAGCCTATGTCGTCCACCTTCTTTTCCTCTATTGGAAAACCGAAGAAGGGAACCTTTCTGGCGATGACCAGGCAGATTCTGTTTCTACTGCCATTGATTTTGATTTTCCCGTTGTTTATGGGAATTGACGGAATTATGTATGCAGGACCCGTTGCGGATCTGCTGGCGGCTATCATCTCGTCAGTATTCCTGATAAATGAGATAAAGAAAATGGGGAGAGGGTGCGATGAGTGTTAAAGTTGCATAGAAGAAACAGAGATTTTTGGGCAAGGGAGAAGAAAGGTGAACAGCATTCTGGCATAGATCTTGTTCCGGACACTAAGCGAGTTTTTGGAGAATGAAAATTGAAAATCTGGAAAAACATCATAAACGGCGTGTCCGCTATTCCGGCACGCATCCGAAGAATTATAAAGAAAAGTACAAGGAGCATAATCCGGAAAAATATGCAGATACCATAGAAAAAGTTATCCGCAAGGGCAGTACCCCGGCCGGCATGCACATTTCTATTATGGTAAAGGAGATTTTGGATTTCCTTCAGATTCAGCCGGGACAGACTGGTCTTGATGCAACTCTGGGGTATGGCGGACACACGAAGGAGATGCTGAAATGCCTCCGGGGGCAGGGACATATTTATGGGCTTGACGTGGATCCGATAGAATCTGCAAAGACGAAGGAACGTCTGGCAAAACAGGGTTTCGGGGAGGATATCCTCACCGTGCGCCTGCAGAATTTTGCAGATATCGATCAGGTATCCCGGGAGACGGGAAAGAAGTTTGACTTTATTCTGGCGGATCTGGGTGTATCCTCCATGCAGATTGACAATCCGGACAGGGGATTTTCCTATAAGGTGGAAGGACCTCTGGATTTGCGTATGAATCCGGAAAAGGGTGTCAGCGCAGCAGAGCGGCTTAAGACGGTTTCCGGAGAAGAACTGCAGGGGATGCTGGTGGAAAATGCAGACGAACCTTATGCAGAAGAGATTGCAAAGACAGTTCTGAATTGGCGCAGCAAAGGACGAGCAATTGAGACAACCACACAGTTGAAGGAAATCATTGAAGAAGCTCTTTGTTTTCTTCCGGAGAAGGAACGAAAAGAAATGGTAAAGAAATCCTGCCAGCGGACCTTTCAGGCACTTCGCATTGATATCAACAGTGAGTTTGAAGTATTGTACGCATTTCTGGAAAAACTTCCGGAGGTGCTTGCGCCGAATGGACGGGTGGCGATTCTGACTTTCCATTCCGGAGAGGACAGGCTGGTGAAGAAGTCCTTTAAGGAATTCCAGAAGGAGGGAATCTACAGCGAGGTTTCCAGGGACGTGATTCGTCCTTCTGCGGAGGAATGTGCGAGAAACAGCCGGGCAAAGTCTACGAAGATGCGCTGGGCGATACGGGCGGAAATGTAATGAAAAAGAAAACCAGAAAAAAGTCCCCGTCGCGTGCGGCACAGAATTGGTTATCTCCACCATATCCCGCCCGCCGCGGCGTACACAGAGCAGGCTCATGTTGTGTGATGTGGAGGCGGAAGAACTCTTTGTTCCAGCGCGGCCGCCCATTCCGTGCTCGCTGCCTCCGAATATTCCGTTATCGCGGCCGCCCATCCCGCTGGAGTCGGTGCCGCCTGCAGCTATGGAGATGTCGGCATTGGTGATTCGTACACTGTCGTTCGCGTCCAGACCATGGGAGGCGGAGTTGACAGTATAGGTCCCGCTGGTGAAGACTAAATCGTCCTTACAAACAATGCCATGATCTGCGGGAGAGGTGACAGAGAGCGTTCCCGAACCGTTGAAAGTCAAATCCTGCTTTGAAAAAACAGTGGCGTCGATATTATTTTCGTCGATGGCAGTAAAAGTACCGCCGTTTTCTAACATATTCTCTGTGTCTTCTGCCAGAGTGACGAACACTTTATCGGCGGTGCGTATATACAGTGCGGCAGAAGTTTCACTGCAGATGGATACTCCGTTTAAGACAAGCTGTGGCTTATCCGTTTCTTCGGCATCCACGATAATCATACCATCGTTGAGTGTACCGGAAAGTATATATGTGCCCTCGTCGGTAATAGTCACGGTCGTTTTGGAAATCTTTACGGAATCTGAGGTGCAGGAAACGGAGTTTCCGTTCAGCTTGATCAGGACACTGGTGGTTTCATCATAGCCGACCTCAAAGTCCCGGTCGGTAAAAATATCTTCATCGTTCGCCGAAAAATCGACTTCTGTGGGAGTTCCGGTGCTGTTCGTACTATCAGTATTATTTTCGTTAGAATCCGTGGATTTACCACCGGGACATGAAATCAAAACGCCGCTTACCATTATCCGTGCCAATGCAGACCTTCTGGAAATGGATATAGGAGATAATGAATGCTTAAATGATATCCGGCAGCAGACGCAACGGTTGACTACACTTACTAATGAACTGGTTTATCTGGCGCGTATGGAAGAGGCGGAGGACAGTCTGCCGAAAATGGAACTGTCGATTTCGGATATCGTTCAGAAAACGGTCAACTCGTTTCAAGCACTGGCTCAAATACAGAAGAAAGAACTGGTTTCAGATATTGAGCCTATGCTCTTTTCTCATGTTTTTGAGCGGTTTTACCGTATGGACCGCTCACGAAATTCGAAAACAGGAGGACACTTTCATTACCACAAACATTTCTTTTCAGAGTGATACAATTCTGTTATAATAAATATGTCATTAGTAAAAAAACGAGGAGATTAATACGATGAAATTTTCAGAAATGAAGTATGAGCGTCCGGATGTGGAGCTGATAAAAGCGCAGTTTGATGAGCTGACTTCACGTCTTGGAGCTGCCGAAAGTTACGAGGATGCAAAAAAAGTTTTTTTGGAGAAGGAACAGTTAGAAAAGCATATCAGCACATTGTCTACGTTGGCTGAGGTACGTCATTCCATCGATACGAGGAACGAATATTATGATACAGAGATGAAATTTTGGAATGCGTCGATGCCGGTGCTTTCCGAGTATATTCAGGCATGGACAAAAGCAATGCTTGAAAGTCCGTTTCGCGCAGATTTTGAAGCAGAGTACGGCAGTTTGATGTTTGTCAATGCAGAGATGGAGTTAAAGACATTTTCTCCGGAAATCATACCGGAGCTGCAGAAGGAAAATGAATGGAAAACAGCTTATGAAAAGCTGCTTGCCTCGGCACAGATACCGTTTGAGGGCAAGATGTATACGATTTCTCAGATTACCCCGCTGAAAAACGACGCGGATGACTCGCGCCGTCTGGCGGCATGGAAAGCGGAAGGAAAGTGGTATAAGGATAATCAGAAAGAGTTGGATGATTTATATGACCAGCTTGTCCACGTGCGTGATGCGATGGGAAGAAAATTGGGATATGACGGTTACACCGAGCTTGGATATTATCGGATGAACCGCAACTGTTATACAAAAGAGGATGTGGAGAAGTTCCGAGCTTCTGTCGTGAAGTATCTGGTGCCGGTTGCAGACCGGATTTACAGAGAGCAGGCAGAACGGCTCGGTAAAGAGTATCCGATGAGCTTTGCCGACAATGCACTGACTTTTCGATCCGGTAATCCGAAACCGTTTGGCACTCCGGACGAAATTCTTGCGCATGGAAGGAAGTTTTATGATGAACTTTCACCGGAAACAAGCGAATTCTTCCGTACGATGCTTGACGGGGAACTGCTGGACGTTTTGTCTACCGAAGGAAAGGCGGGCGGTGGTTTCTGCACAAGCATTCTGGATTATGAGGTTCCGTTTATTTTTGCCAACTTTAACGGAACCCAGCATGATGTGGAAGTTATTACGCATGAGGCAGGACATGCTTTTGCAGCGTGGATGAACCGCGGGCGTGTGCCGGTCAGCTATATCTGGCCGGGGATGGAAGCCTGCGAGGTGCACTCTATGTCCATGGAGTTCTTCGCATGGCCGTGGGCAGAAGGATTCTTCGGGGAGGATACCCGAAAGTTTTATTACAGCCATTTGTCGGGGGCACTTACATTCATTCCTTATGGAACGATGGTGGATCATTTCCAGCATATCGTGTTTGAAAAACCGGATATGACTCCGGGAGAGCGTCATGGTGTCTGGAAAGAATTGCTCGGTATTTATATGCCGTGGATGAAACTGGATGGTGAGATTGAGTTTTACAGTGAGGGAGAGGGCTGGCAGCGTCAGCATCATATTTATTCTATGCCGTTCTATTATATTGATTATTGTCTGGCACAGACGGTGGCACTACAGTTCTGGGCGATGATTCAAAATGACCGGGAGAATGCGTGGAAACATTACATGGCATACACGAAACAGGGAGGCAGCCGGGTCTTTACTGAGCTGCTTAAAAACGCAGGACTTCAGAGCCCGTTTGAAGAAACTTGTCTGCGCGGTGTGTGTGAAACGGCAGATAAATGGCTGGCGGATTTTGATCTGAAAGGAATTTGTTAAGAATGGCAGAAAAGAAGAAAAAGAGCCGCAGGGCATATCTGGATTCTTTCAAAAAGAAAAGTGACGGAACATACGTCTATGAAGGAATATACTATGTATTTGCGGGCGTGAACCTGCGCAGAGATGTGATACTGCTCTGTATTCTGGGCGCTGCCATGCTGGCTGCCGTTATCGCAGCTGGCTGTGTGTCTGCACCGGGAACCGGCACTTCATTTTATGTGCTGCTCCCCTATGCGGCAAATCTGGTGGCGGTCATCAGTGTGTGCTGGGGAATCGGTCGTCTCGCGGCAGGCGGTGATTCTTTACGGGAATATGTGTATCATGCGACGGTCAGGCAGATACCGGGCAGAGCGGTGTTTGCAGCTTTATGAGCGGGGGTGGCCACAGCGGGGGAAATTGTCTTTGTTTTCCGAAACGGCACTGACGGTAAATCCACCGGCTGCGCTTTGTTTTTGGGATTGG
>CALZPS010000056.1 GCA_945827765.1 uncultured Lachnospiraceae bacterium
AGATCTAGTACGGTCTCGTGGGCTCGGAGATGTGTATAAGAGACAGATATAATTGCATCTGTAAATTTTAGCGTGGATATATGGTTGGGAAAAACAATGCAGGTTTTACAGAAGGACATGACAACGGGACAGCCCGGAAAAGTGATTTTGAATTTTACGGTACCGATATTTATAGGAAATGTGTTCCAGCAGTTTTATAATATGGCGGACACGGTGATTGTAGGAAAATTTGTGGGAACCAAAGCACTGGCGGCAGTCGGCAGTACAGGAACAATCATGTTTTTGATACTTGGTTTTGTACTGGGCATGACTGCAGGATTCACGGTGCTGACGGCGCAGAAATTCGGTGCGGGCGATATGAAGGCAATGCGCCAGACTGTGGGCAATGCAGAGGTACTTTCTGTTATAATGTCTGTGGTGCTGACTGTGGTAAGTATGATGGGTATGAAAACGTTGCTTAGGTTTATGCACACGCCGGAGGATATTTTTGCGGATGCCTATGCATACATTATGATTATCTGTGCCGGTATTTTTGCACAGATGCTATATAATCTGTTGGCGAGTGTGCTGAGGGCACTCGGTAACAGCAAAGTGCCGTTGTATTTTCTGGTGTTGGCTGCGCTGCTTAATATTGTACTGGATATGGTGTTTATCATTGCATTCCGGCTGGGGGCGGCCGGAGCGGCGTATGCGACGGTATTTTCACAGGGGATTTCAGGAGTATTATGCCTGATTTATATTAGGAAAAAGGTTCCGATTCTGCATCTTGAAAAGGAAGACTGGAAACTGAAAGGGAATCTGGTGAAGAATCAGCTTATGGTGGGATTCCCGATGGGGCTGCAGTATTCGATTACCGCATTGGGGACGATGATGGTGCAGACCTCGCTGAATCTGCTGGGCTCTCTTCCGGTGGCGGCATTTACCGCAGCCAGCAAAATTGAGCAAATTGTGACTCAGGCGTATGTGGCGATGGGAACTACTATGGCAACATATTGTGCACAGAATATGGGAGCAGGAAAAGTGCTGCGGATTCGGCAGGGATTTCAGGCGGCTACCATTATGGGAAGTATCTATGCGGTCGTTACCGGTGCTGTCGTCATGACAGTGGGAAAATATATGACTTCTCTGTTTTTGTCCGAGGATGTGACGGTAATTATGGGACTGGTCGATATTTATCTGAAATGTGTAGCGGTATTTTTTATTCCGCTTGCGATTGTAAATATATATCGGAATGGTATTCAGGGGATGGGATACGGATTGCTTCCGATGATGGCAGGCGTAGCGGAATTGGCAGGACGTGGTCTGATGGCGGTGGCCGCGGCAGACCGAAAAAGTTATGTAGGAGTCTGTCTTGCCAATCCGGCAGCGTGGATACTGGCGGGAGTTCTGTTGATTGTAATGTATTTTTACATTATGAATCATGATATGAAAAAGTTTGGTGATACGAGAAAGCGAACGGAATAGAAACAAACGAAAAAACGACAGAAAAAGCGAACGGAAAAATTTCTTGAAAAGACTTGACTTCCATACTTGCAATGTGTTACAATTTGCAGGCGAATGGAAGTAGGTCTTTTTTTTATGCCTAAAATCAGATGGTCTCGCAAGCCATCAGTAACACGTAGTTTAGTATGTAAAAAGCGAGGTGGAAGTTGTGCGCACTAGAATCACATTGGCATGTACAGAATGCAAGAACCGCAATTACAACATGACGAAGGATAAAAAAACTCATCCTGACCGCATGGAAACCAAAAAGTATTGCAAGTTCTGCAAATCACACACACTGCACAAAGAGACGAAGTAATCAGCCGAGAAGGAGTGGATGTTATGAGTGAGAAGTCAGCAAAGACGCAGAAGAAGAGCTGGTTCAAAGGGCTGAAAGCGGAATTCGGCAAGGTCATTTGGCCGGACAGAAATGCACTTGTTAAACAGACGACGGCAGTCGTGACAGTTTCTGTATGTCTGGGCGCGATTATCACGATAATCGATGCGGTCATGAAATACGGAATCGACTTGTTGGTCAGATAACTTCGGCTGTAGCAGAAAGGTGATTATATGTCAGAGGCAAGATGGTATGTGGTTCATACCTATTCAGGGTATGAAAACAAAGTAAAAGCAAACATTGATAAGACAATTGAAAATCGCCATCTGGAGGATCAGATCCTGGAGGTCCGGGTTCCGCTGGAAGAAGTCGTTGAACTGAAAAACGGCGTTTCTAAGGTCAGCATGAAGAAACTGTTTCCGGGCTATGTTATGATTCACATGATTATGAATGACGATACATGGTATGTTGTTCGTAATACCAGAGGTGTGACAGGGTTTGTAGGACCGGGTTCCAAGCCTGTGCCGCTTGAAGAGGCGGAGATGGAGAAGTTCGGAATCGGCAAAGGCAGTGTGATTACTGCTTTTGAGGTCGGTGATGCGATTACGGTGACAGGCGGTGCATGGGAAGGAACATCAGGAGTTGTTCAGTCTGTCAACAAGCAGAAACAGAGTCTGACAATCAATGTAGAGTTGTTTGGCCGTGAAACACCGGTTGAACTTAGCTTTGCGGAAGTAAGAAAGATGGATTAAAACAGTGGGAGGGACGAAAAGTTCCGCAGGTACCACAAGGAGGTAATGAAAATGGCAAAGAAAATCGAAGGTTATATCAAGTTACAGATTCCGGCAGGAAAAGCAACTCCGGCACCACCGGTTGGTCCGGCTCTTGGACAGCATGGTGTCAATATCATGGAGTTTACGAAACAGTTCAATGCAAAAACAGCAGATCAGGGCGATTTGATTATCCCGGTTGTGATTACTGTTTATGCTGACAGAAGTTTCAGCTTTGTTACCAAGACTCCTCCGGCTCCGGTGTTGATTAAGAAAGCATGCAACATCAAGTCCGGTTCAGGAGCACCGAACAAGACTAAGGTTGCTACTATCACAAAGGCTCAGGTAGAAGAGATCGCAAAGACAAAGATGCCTGACCTCAATGCAGCTACAATCGAGGCTGCCATGAGCATGATCGAAGGAACCTGCCGTTCAATGGGCGTGACTGTAGTTGAGTAAGAATAGGTAACAAATGGAAATCAGTGGGAGGGGTTTGAACCCGCCATTACCACAAGGAGGTTATTTGAAATGAAACGTGGAAAGAAATATATCGAAGCTGCAAAACAGATCCAGAAGGGAAATCTTTATGACAAGAATGAAGCAATCGCTCTGGTAAAGAAAGCAGCAGTAGCAAAATTTGACGAGACAATCGAAGCTCATATCAGAACAGGCTGTGACGGACGTCACGCAGACCAGCAGATTCGTGGTGCGGTTGTGCTGCCGCACGGAACAGGTAAAAAAGTTCGTATCCTTGTATTTGCAAAGAATGCAAAAGCTGATGAAGCTTTGGCAGCAGGCGCAGATTACGTGGGCGGAGACGAACTGATTCCGAAGATTCAGAATGAAGGCTGGCTGGATTTTGACGTTGTTGTTGCCACACCGGACATGATGGGTGTTGTTGGACGTCTGGGACGTGTACTTGGACCGAAAGGCCTGATGCCGAACCCGAAGGCAGGAACAGTTACCATGGACGTAACAAAAGCAATCAACGATATCAAGGCTGGTAAGATTGAGTACAGATTGGATAAGACAAACATTATTCATGTGCCGATTGGTAAAGCATCCTTTACCGAAGAACAGTTAGCGGACAACTTCCAGACGCTTATCGATGCGATTATCAAAGCAAGACCGGCTGCACTGAAAGGTCAGTATCTGAAGAGCGTGACTCTTACATCTACAATGGGACCTGGTGTGAAACTGAATCCGATGAAACTCGCTTAAGTTTCACGAAAGCAATGCGCGATAAACATTGAGGTAATCGTAAAATAAAAAATGATATTGACAATTACCGCATATGGTGGTAATCTATTAAAGCAATTGACTGCCGAAGACAGCAGGTGCCGTAAGGCATAAGGAGAAAACGCCTGCCGAGGAAGACAAGAATCCTTACAGAAGAATTCTGACCGCCTCTGTGTCTTTTGGGCACAGGGGCGGTATTGTTTTTACACTTAGAGCAGTCGCTTAGTAATCTATAAGGAGGTGCACCAGAACGTGGCAAAAGTTGAATTGAAACAACCAATAGTAGCAGCTATCGCAGAAGATGTCAAAGATGCTCAGTCAGCAGTGCTTGTTGACTACCGTGGATTGACCGTTGCTCAGGATACAGAGCTCCGTAAACAGCTCAGAGAAGCCGGTGTGATTTACAAGGTATGCAAGAACACAATGATGAAAAGAGCATTTGAGGGAACTGAGTTCGCAGGTCTGGACGAGTATTTGGAAGGACCGAGCGCATTGGCAATTTCCAAAGATGACGCGACAGCTCCGGCAAGAATTATCTGCAACTTTGCAAAGACAGCAAATAAGCTGGAGGTAAAGGCCGGTGTAGTAGAAGGAACCGTATATGATGCGGCGGGCATCGCAGAACTGTCCAAGATTCCTTCCAGAGAAGAACTTATTTCCAAATTCCTTGGAAGCATTCAGTCTCCGATCACAAACTTTGCTCGTGTTATCAAACAGATTGCAGAGCAGGGCGGCGAGGGCGCTGTAGCAGAAGAGGCGGCTCCGGCAGCAGAAGAAGCTCCGGCAGAGGCATAAGGCACGGCGCGGCAGGCGCAGTGTGATATGGCAACAATATAAAGAAAGAAAAAGAAAATGGAGGATATAAAAATGGCTAAGTTAACAACAGCAGAGATGATTGAAGCAATCAAAGAAATGTCTGTACTGGAATTGAATGAATTAGTAAAAGCATGTGAAGAAGAGTTTGGTGTATCCGCAGCAGCAGGTGTTGTAGTTGCAGCAGCAGCTGAGGGTCCGGCAGCAGAAGAGAAGACTGAGTTTGATGTTGAGCTGACAGCAGCAGGTGCATCCAAGGTTAAAGTTATCAAGATCGTTCGTGAAATCACAGGTCTTGGTCTGAAAGAAGCAAAAGAGCTTGTTGACGGCGCTCCGAAGGTAGTAAAAGAGGGAGCATCCAAGGCAGAGGCTGAGGACATCAAGGCTAAACTGGAAGCTGAGGGAGCACAGGTTACCCTGAAATAATCTCCGGTGAAACAGATAAGAGATGATTTACAGAGACATTGCGCGGACTAAAACTGCAGCAATGTCTCTTTATTTGAAAAACGTAAAAAAAAGATTGACATGTCAAAGAACTTTGTGCTATATTTAAAAATGCACTATTATGGAAAGCTATGCCGTGATAGTTTGCATATAGCGATATACAAAGCTCTTTTTCAATTTCAGGGAGAGTGTAAGGGCAATCCGCAGCCCGTAAAAGATAGTAACGATTCAGGTTTTTGCAAGCTTACGAGACTTTCTTAATCGACATATGCATGACTGAATTGTTACAAAAAAATAGATAAGGAGTGAAACGTCAATGGAGAAACAAAGAATTCGTCCTGTCACAAATGGAAAAAGTTCACGCATGAGCTATTCCAGACAAAAAGAAGTATTAGAGATGCCGAATCTGATTGAAGTCCAGAAGAATTCCTATGAGTGGTTCTTGGACGAAGGTCTGAAAGAAGTGTTCAATGATATTTCGCCAATCGCTGATTACAGTGGACATTTAAGTCTGGAATTCGTTGATTTCAGACTCTGCGAGGATGAGGTGAAGTACACAATTGAAGAGTGTAAAGAGCGTGATGCAACATATGCTGCACCTCTGAAAGTAAGGGTCAGACTTTACAATAAAGAAAATGATGAAATCAATGAGCATGAAATCTTCATGGGAGACCTTCCGTTGATGACCAAAACAGGAACGTTCGTGATTAATGGTGCAGAGCGTGTCATTGTCAGCCAGTTGGTTCGTTCACCGGGCATTTATTATGGAATTGCTCACGATAAGCTGGGCAAAGAACTGTATTCCGCGACGGTGATTCCGAATCGTGGAGCATGGTTAGAGTACGAGACAGACTCCAATGACGTTTTTTATGTGCGTGTAGACCGTACCAGAAAGGTGCCGATCACAGTGCTGATCCGTGCGCTCGGTATCGGTACGAACGCTGAGATCCTGGAACTTTTCGGTGAGGAACCGAAAATTCTGGCAAGTTTTGGAAAGGACACTGCTGAGAATTATCAGGAGGGTCTGTTAGAGTTATACAAAAAAATTCGTCCGGGTGAGCCGCTGGCAGTAGACAGTGCGGAAAGTCTGATCACCAGTATGTTCTTCGACCCCAGACGTTATGATTTGGCAAAGGTAGGACGTTATAAATTCAACAAGAAGCTGGCACTTAGAAACCGGGTGGTCGGCTGTGTGCTTGCAGAAGATGTAGTCAGCCATATCACAGGTGAAGTGGTTGCAGAAAAAGGAACGACCATTACCAAGGAGCTTGCAGATACGATTCAGAACAGTGCTGTTCCGTATCTGTGGGTAGAGGGAGAGGATGAGTCACGCAATATTAAAATCCTGTCCAATATGATGGTTGATTTTAACAGTATTGTAGATATCGATGCGAAGGAAGTCGGCGTGACAGAGCAGGTATATTATCCGGTTCTGGAAGGACTTCTGGAAGAGTCGGCAGGGGATATCGAGGAATTGAAAGAATTGATACGCAGAGATTTATCTGATTTGATTCCGAAACATATCACAAAAGAGGATATCCTTGCGTCCATCAATTATAATATGCATCTGGAATATGGCATGGGCAATGACGACGATATCGACCATTTGGGCAACCGTCGTATCCGTGCCGTGGGTGAACTGCTGCAGAATCAGTACAGAATTGGTCTGTCCAGAATGGAAAGAGTCGTGCGCGAGCGTATGACGACACAGGATCAGGAGGGTATTTCTCCGCAGTCCCTGATTAATATCAAACCGGTGACGGCGGCTGTGAAAGAATTTTTCGGTTCTTCTCAGTTGTCTCAGTTTATGGATCAGAACAACCCGCTGGGTGAGCTGACACATAAGAGACGTCTGTCCGCATTGGGACCGGGCGGTCTGTCACGTGACCGTGCCGGATTTGAGGTTCGAGACGTTCATTATTCTCATTATGGAAGAATGTGCCCGATCGAGACACCTGAAGGTCCGAACATTGGTCTGATTAACTCACTGGCCTGCTATGCGAGAATCAATCAGTACGGATTCGTAGAGGCTCCGTACCGTAAGATAGACAAGACAAATCCTGAAAATCCGGTTGTAACTGACGAAGTTGTATATATGACCGCAGATGAAGAGGATAATTATCACGTAGCACAGGCGAATGAACCACTGGATGAAGAGGGACATTTCCTGCACAAAAATGTATCCGGACGTTTCCGCGAGGAAACACAGGAATATGAAAGAAGCAAGTTTGATTATATGGACGTTTCCCCGAAAATGGTGTTCTCTGTCGCTACGGCGCTGATTCCGTTTTTGCAGAACGACGATGCGAACCGTGCACTGATGGGTTCCAACATGCAGCGTCAGGCAGTGCCGCTTCTGTCCACAGAGGCTCCGGTAGTGGGTACAGGTCTGGAGGTGAAGGCTGCGGTGGACTCCGGTGTGTGTGTCGTGGCAGAGCAGGGCGGTATCGTAGAGCGTTCTACATCAAAAGAGATTACCATCAGGCAGGATGATAAGACGAAAAAGACATATAAACTGACGAAGTTTTTGAGAAGTAACCAGAGCAACTGCTACAACCAGAAACCAATCGTGGATAAAGGCGAACGCGTCGAGGCAGGACAAGTAATTGCTGATGGTCCGTCTACTTCAAACGGTGAGATGGCACTTGGCAAGAACCCGTTGATTGGTTTCATGACATGGGAAGGTTATAACTACGAGGACGCGGTTCTGCTGAGTGAGCGTCTGGTTCAGGATGATGTTTATACTTCCGTGCATATTGAAGAATATGAGGCGGAGGCGCGTGATACGAAGCTGGGACCGGAGGAAATCACCAGAGATATCCCGGGTGTCGGTGATGATGCACTGAAAGACCTGGATGAGAGAGGTATTATTCGTATCGGTGCTGAGGTGCGTGCAGGAGATATTCTGGTCGGCAAGGTAACTCCGAAGGGGGAGACCGAACTGACGGCAGAAGAGCGTTTGCTGCGGGCAATCTTTGGCGAGAAGGCGCGTGAAGTAAGAGATACATCCCTGAAGGTGCCGCACGGTGAGTATGGTATCGTGGTAGATGCGAAAGTATTTACCAGAGAGAACGGGGATGAGTTGTCGCCGGGAGTGAATCAGGCAGTGCGCATCTACATCGCACAGAAGAGAAAAATCTCTGTCGGCGATAAGATGGCTGGTC
>CALZPS010000057.1 GCA_945827765.1 uncultured Lachnospiraceae bacterium
GATCTAGTACGGTCTCGTGGGCTCGGAGATGTGTATAAGAGACAGTCATAATGCAGATACTTCAGTGACAAGTCATCCAGTTCAATCTTAATCTTAGAAATACCCAGGCGCTGGGCGATCGGCGCATAGATATCCATCGTCTCGCGTGCCTTTTCCTGCTGCTTTGCGGGAGTCATATACTCCAGAGTGCGCATATTGTGCAGTCGGTCGGCCAGTTTGATGATTATGACACGGATATCCTTCGCCATTGCCAGAAACATTTTTCGCAGGTTCTCCGCCTGTAACTCCAACTTATCCTGAGAGTAGGACAACTGTCCCAGTTTTGTCACTCCATCCACGAGCAGCGCCACCTCATCTCCGAACTCTCTGGAGATATCTTCAATCGTCATATCGGTATCTTCCACCACATCATGCAGTATGCCCGCCGCAATCGTCTCCTTATCCATCTCCAAATCGGCAAGGATAATGCCGACCCAGAGTGGATGGATGATATACGGCTCCCCTGATTTTCTCCTCTGTTCTTTATGGGCATCCCTCGCAATCTGATAAGCCTTTTCCAGCATGGAAAGATCCGCCGACGGATGATATTTCTTCACGCGCCCCACCAGCACCTGATATAGCTGATCCGGATCCTGATAATCCACAGGCTCTTTCACAGCGTGTCCTTCGACGATTCTAAGATTTTCATTCAGCAATTCATATTCCGGCGTACCTATCATTGCTGTTCTCCCTTTCTTCCTTTATGTATAACGATTACTAAAATAAATACCAGGATAAAAAGATACCACACGGATCGATCCGTGTTTTGCACTCCCACAATCCACGCTCCGTTTCGTTCGGTGCTAAGCGCGTGCCGCCGGCACGCAGCACCCCGATATCTTAATATTCTCTAGTATACCACTTCTTCTGCAATTGTAAAGACCGTCAAAACAAACGCATCACATCATTGAACAACACCACAACCATCAGCAGCATCAATGCTGCAAAACCGATAAAATGCACAAAACCTTCCTTATCCGGCGGAATGCGTTTCCCGCGGACAGCCTCTATCACAAGAAATACCAGCCGTCCGCCATCCAATGCAGGTATCGGCAGCAGATTCATGATGCCAAGGTTTGCCGTCAGCAGGATTCCGAAATTCATCATACTCAAAATCACCGACTGGATATTGACAGCAGCGGCCTGCTGATAGGTCTGGTCAACCATGCTGACAATCCCCACCGGACCGGACAGCTGCTTGACACCCACCTGCCCCGTCACTAACATTTTCAAGCTGTCAAACGTATAATTCACCCAGTAACGTACCATATAGAATCCGTACTGAACGGAGCCGAAAATTCCCGGTTGTTTCCGTTCTGCCTCCCCCATGATTCCCATGCGCGGATAAGAATCACCTTCCAACATCCTTGGCTCAAGGAAGATCGTTGTTTCCTTCCCATCCCGCATGTATGTGATTTCTAAGTCTTCACCATTTAAATTCATCTGATTATACAAACTGATCTCTTCCCAGAGATAAACGTTTCTTCCATTTATTTCCGTAATCACATCGCCTGCCTGCATTCCTGCTTCTGCTGCAGCATAGCCTTCCTCGACGTCATAGACGACAGGGGCTCTGTATCCAATCCATAAAATCATGATAAAACAGAGTATCCATGCCAGAATCAGATTGAACATTGGTCCCGCAATAATCACAGAAATCCGCGCCCACACGGATTTACTGTTGAAACTGCCCTCGGACATATCATCGGCATCATCCTCCCCCATCATACATGCCCCGCCAAAAGGCAAAAGTTTCAAAGAAAACTTCGTTTCACCGATTTTTTTGCCGATAATGGTAGGTCCAAGTCCGAGTGAAAATTCATTCACCCGGATTTTGTTTGCCTTCGCCAACAGAAAATGTCCCAATTCATGGAAAATCACAATAAAACTGAATAATAAAATCGCCACGATTATGCCCATCTATCTACCACCTTATTCGCTTAATTAGAGAATGCCACAGATTCACTTTACTCCATCTCACATCTGATGTAGTCATATGTTTCCCGCTCCGTCTCAAGTATCTGCTCTACGGTCGGATTCACAATATTGTGATGATGCTCCATACACGCCTGAATCATCTCGGTAATCTGCAGATATCCGATTTTTCTGTCCAGAAACAGTGCCACCGCCCGCTCATTTGCGGCGTTAAAGACGGTTGGCAGTGTGCCGCCCTCTTTTCCGGCGCGCATTGCCAGCCTGAGGCCGTAAAATGTATCCAAATCCGGTTTTTCAAAGGTAATTTGCGACAATGTAGAGAAGTCCAGCCGCTCTCCCGGCAAATATCGTCTCTCCGGATAATACAGGGCATACTGTATCGGAAGTTTCATATCCGGGGTTCCCAACTGGGCAATGATTGCTCCATCCTCATATTCCACCATCGAGTGAATGATACTCTGTGGCTGTACGACTACCTCGATTTGTTCAATATCTACTCCGAACAGCCATTTCGCCTCGATGACTTCCAACCCTTTGTTGACCATGGTGGAAGAATCGATGGTTATTTTGCGCCCCATCTCCCAATTCGGGTGTCTGAGCGCATCCTCCACCTGAATATGCGCAAGCTCTGCTCTTTTCTTTCCACGGAAAGGTCCGCCGGATGCAGTGAGTAAAATCTTGTGCAGTGCCTTTCTCTGTCCGCCCTGCAGTGACTGAAAAATAGCACTATGCTCGCTGTCCACCGGCAATATCGACACATTATATTGTTTCGCCAACGGCATAATAATATGTCCCGCCGTCACCAATGTTTCTTTATTTGCCAGTGCGATATCTTTGCCCGCTTTAATTGCTTCAATTGTCGGCAGAATTCCTATCATACCGACAATTGCAGTCACCAGAATCTCCGATTCCGGAATGGCTGCGACCTCCAGAAGTCCTTCCATGCCGGATACGATTTTCACATCCGTATCCCGCACATTTTCTCTCAACTGTTTTGCTTTTTCCTCATTCCACACCGCTGCCAGCCGGGGATGAAATTCACGGATCTGTTCTTCCAGTAAACGAATATTGTTATTTGCCGAAAGTGCCAGCACCTCGATATCTCCATTTGTTCTGGCAACCTCCAATGTCTGTGTTCCAATCGAACCGGTGGAACCTAAGATTGCTATTTTCTTCATCTTATCAGTCCTCTCCATATTTTGGGCTCGTTATACATAGTTCCTATAAAAGCACCGTCAAAAAATAAATAATAGGCGCCGTAAAAATCACACTGTCAAAACGGTCAAGAATTCCGCCGTGTCCCGGTATCAGTGTGCCGTAATCTTTGATATCATAATTACGCTTGACTGCAGATGCCGCCAAATCGCCTACCTGCGAAATTGCTCCGCCGACTGCTCCGATAATGGCAAACTGCAGTACATTCACACATGCGTTTCCCCAGTGATTGATTGCCAGCGCGTACAATACTCCGATAAGTGCCGCCCCGAGAATGCCGCCGATACCGCCCTCCACGGATTTCTTTGGGCTTAATACCGGAGCCATCTTATGCTTTCCAATCAGCATTCCCACGCAATATGCGCAGGTATCACAGCCCCACGAACAAACAAATACCAGCCAGACGATAAACACACCACCCTCCAGCATCCGGATTTGATATATATAGGACAACATCACAGCCACATAAAAGAGCCCGAAAAAAGCCTCAACTACTTCTTTCGCATGGTGTTTCGGATAGGTAAACACCATAATTGCCAGAAGGCTGATTAAAAATCCGATAAATAACATCATGAACCAGTTCCATGAGCCGCCTGCCAACATGGAATGCTGTTTCATAACAAGCAGCCCATAATAGAATACCGCAAAAAGATATCCGCAGATTCCTAACGCATTTTTCTCAATCTGAAACACCCGATACAACTCATACATTCCGATCAGACTGATGGCACCCACCACAAAAAATGTCACATAGCCGCCGGAAATCAAGGTTATCAGTGCCAGAATCACCAGCAGAATCCCACTTAATAATCTTGTCTTAAACATCACCCGATTCCTCCTTGATTTTGCCGTATCGTCTGTCTCTGTTATTATACTGTTCAATGGCACGTACCAATTCCTCTTTTGTAAAATCCGGCCATGGAACATCCGTAAAATAAAATTCCGAATATGCAAGCTGCCACAGCAGATAATTTGACAGCCGCTGCTCTCCACTCGTACGTATCAGTAAATCAGGATCAGGCAGCTCGCAGGTATCCAGATAGGATGTAAACATCTTCTCATCTATGTCTTCTGATTTCACTTTGCCGTCTGCACAGTCCTGCGCCATCGCCCGCGCAGCACGCACGATTTCGTCCCTGCTCCCGTAATTTAAGGCAATCGTAAAATTCAACCCTTGATTGTTCTTGCTGGACTCTACCAATTCACGGATTCGCTTTTTGATATCCTCGTCCAGCGGTTCCATATCGCCGATGACACGGATTTTCATATCATTTTTTTCTGCTGTTTTTAAACAGGTCTTCATATAATTACGCAAAAGTGTCATCAGTGCATCCACCTCTGACTGCGGACGATTCCAGTTCTCCGTGGAAAATGCGTAGACCGTCAGGTATTTGATACCCAGCCTCCATGCTTCCTCACAGATGCGCTCCACATTCTTGCTGCCCTGTGCATGTCCGTAATTTCTCGGCATTCCTTTGGACTTTGCCCAGCGGCCGTTGCCGTCAAGGATAATTGCGATATGCTGAGGTACATTCATTTTCTTTTCCTCCATATTCAAGTCTCGTCTAAAGCAACAAGAGGGTTCCACCGCGAACCCTCTATTATCTGCCAAGCCTGTAAATGTTTTGACTTATGTTCTATACCGTCATAACTTCTTTTGTCTTTGTTTCCACAGCCACGTCTACTTCCTTGATATATTTATCCGTCACCTTCTGCAGCTGTGTCTCCAAATCTTTAATCTCGTCCTCGGATACCTCACTACCTTTCAGTTTCTTCAAGGCATCATTGCCGTCACGGCGGATGTTGCGCACTGCAACTTTGGCAGCCTCACCTTTTTTCTTAACATCCTTTGCCAGCTCTTTTCTTCGTTCCTCCGTCAGCTCCGGGAAAATGAGTCGGATACTTGTCCCGTCATTGTTCGGATTAATCCCGATATCGGACATCATAATTGCCTTTTCAATCTCTTTAATCATCTTCTTTTCCCACGGCTGAATCTGAATCATGCGCGCCTCCGGTACAGACACATTTGCCACCTGCTGAATCGGTGTCGGAGAGCCATAATAATCTACTGTCAGTCTGTCAAGCACATGCGGATTCGCACGGCCGGCGCGGATTGCCGACAGGTCGCTGTCCAGACTCTTCATTGTCTTCTGCATTTTTTCTTCGTAAACTTTCAATCTTTCATTCATGTTAGGAACCTCCTGTTTCTTGTTTTCGTTGTTTCTCGTTTATCTCTTTCTTCTTTGACCCCAACATCCTATCATTTTATTTCCTGTTTCAAACGGTCACTTTTGTTCCATGGAAATGACCGCTCATCGTCTCCACGATACTGTTCTCTTCATTAAGTCCGAACACCAACATCGGCATCTTGTTCTCCATACACAGAATAGATGCGGTCATATCCACGGCAGCCAGTTTCTGTGCGATGACATCCTGTATGGATATCTCGTCATATTTCTTTGCCGCCGGGTTCAGTTTCGGGTCGCTGTCGTAGATGCCGTCAATCGCTTTCGCCAACAGCATCGCATCTGCCTCGATTTCGATTGCCCGCAGAACAGCTCCGGTATCCGTCGAAAAGTAAGGATGTCCGGTACCGCCCGCGAAGAAAATTACCTTGCCCGCCTCCAGCGCCTCTACCGCCGCATCTTTGGAAAATAACGACGTGAAAGAGCCGCACACAAACGGAGTGAACACTTCTGTTTTCATTCCCACATAGCGGAAAATATCTGACACATAAATACAATTCATCACTGTCGCCAGCATCCCAATCTGGTCTGCTTTCGTGCGGTCGATTGTCTCACTGGTGCGCCCTCTCCAGAAGTTTCCGCCTCCGGTGACGATGGCGACCTGATATCCTTCATCCACCAGAGTTTTTACCTGCTTTGCCACCCCGATACAAGTCGCCTCGTCAAAGCCGGTCTTCTTATCGCCGGCAAGTGCCTCACCACTCAATTTTAAAAGTACACGTTTCATAAATTTATGCTCCTCGTAGAAATTCTTCAATATAAAATGAAGTATAACATACATTTTTAGATTTGTCATGTATAATCTCATCCGGATTGAGGATTCAAACCTGCTTGAATCCTCACCTGACCTGTGTTAAACTACCTGAAGATACCGTAGGGAAACACAAGGAGCACAAAATGAAAACAAAAGAAAATTCTATTGTACATCAATTAATCAGTCAAATTAAGAATAACCTGAATGGCAGCAAGATTTATCTGTTCACCTTCCTCAAATGGACGATATTAGCCATTCTCATCGGCGCTGTCTGCGGGCTGGTCGGCACGGCGTTTCACGCCACCATTGAATATGTGACGGAACTTCGTATGCAGAGCCCCTGGCTTTTATATCTGCTCCCGGTATTTGGTCTGATTCTGGTATTTTCTTACCGCGCATGTCATCAGATTAATGACCGCGGAACCAATCAGGTACTGGATGCCATCACCACCCCGGAAAAAGTGACTCCGCAGCTTGCACCTTTGATTTTTCTGGCATCCGCTCTCACTCATTTAGGCGGCGGTTCCGCCGGACGTGAGGGAGCAGCCTTGCAGATTGGCAGTAGTCTGGCAACCACCATCGGAAAACTATTGCGGCTGAACGAACAGGATTTGAAAACACTGACGCTCTGCGGCATGAGCGCTGTATTTTCCTCCTTATTCGGCACCCCGTTGGCAGCGGCAGTATTCAGTCTGGAGGTCATCAGTGTCGGAATCATGTACTACAGCGCCCTTTATCCCTGTATTCTGGCATCCATCCCCGCCTACGCCGTAACCGGAAAAATGGGAATTGAGCTTGGCACGGATCTGATGACCTATACCAATGAATTTCAATATAGTACATTATTTCAAGTACTGATTGTGGCGGTTCTCACCAGTGTGGTGAGCATTCTCTTCTGCGTGGTCACCGGACATGTTCACAAATGGTTCCACGTATATATCAAGAATGATTATCTGCGCATCGTTGTGGGAGCATTTCTCATCATCCTGCTTACACTCGCCTTTGGCACCCGCATATATAACGGGGTTGGTATGGAAACGATTTTGGATACATTGGGCGGTGCCCCCGCCCGTCCGGAAATGTTTTTGCTCAAATTACTTCTGACCGCAGTCACGATTGGCTGTGGATTCCGCGGCGGGGAAATCGTTCCCTGTATGTTTGTCGGCTCCACCTTCGGAAGTTTCCTGTCCGGACTTATCGGGCTTGACCCCGGACTTGGCGCTGCCATTGGTCTGATTGCCATGTTCTGCGGATGTGTCAACTGTCCGATTGCCTCTATCATACTGGCCATGGAACTGTTCGGAGGCACCCAGATGATGTATTTCGGGCTGGCCTGTGCTATCAGCTATTCTCTGTCAGGATATTTTGGAGTTTACACCAGCCAGCACTTCAATTATTCCAAAATCAGCGTGGAATTTTTGAAAAACCGCCCGCGCGCAAAGCATTGACATTCCACTTAGAATGATTTAAAATGAGGTATATTTTTCAGTTACACTCAACTAACATTTGCTTTTTTTCTGCGGAGAGCACTATAAGCATTGATTATACTGCTATATTTCAGGAGGCATCATTATGATTATTGTATTAAAGCCACGTACCACGGAGGAAAATATTGCCCGCGTGGAACAATTAATAAAAAGTAAGGGATTAGACACCCATATTGTACGCGGTTCCGAGATGACCATCATCGGTTGTATCGGCGATACCACCGCAGTGGATCCTAAACTTTTTGAAGTAGATTTTTCCGTTGATAAAGTTATGCATGTGCAGGAGCCTTACAAGTTGGCAAACCGTGCATTTCATCCGGAGAATTCCGTCATTGATGTCTCCGGTGTGAAGGTTGGTGACGGGCATTTGGCCATGATTGCCGGGCCATGTTCGGTAGAGTCTTTTGAACAGGTATTAGAGATTGCCAAAGCTGCCAAGGCATCCGGTGCCAATTTGCTGCGCGGCGGTGCTTTCAAGCCGAGAACCAGCCCGTACTCTTTTCAAGGACTGTCTCTTATACACATCTCCGAGCCCACGAGACCGTACTAGATCT
>CALZPS010000058.1 GCA_945827765.1 uncultured Lachnospiraceae bacterium
TACACAAGGAGTATCGTCGGCAGCGTCAGATGTGTATAAGAGACAGACAGTACCCGGATATCACCATACACTTTTCCCATCAACTGACCATTCTTCACCTCATCACCGTCTTTGCAGTAAAATTCCACTTTTGTGTTCACATCCAAAAGTTCAAATACTCTCCGAAACACTTCCAATCCTGCAATCACGCCGTCCTGCTTGCAGATTAAATCCACCTCGCCGGCCACAGCCTCTCTCATCACTGCGTTGGTCGTCACATCCTCACTGGAAATATCTTCCCGCAGTGCCTCCAGAATCAACTTGTCTGCCTGCAATGTCATTGTAATCGTATTCATAAAGATTTCTCCTCCTGTTCTGTTTTCGTCATTTTTCTTGCAGCCCGTTTTGCAAACACGAGCGACTCCAACAGCGAATTGCTCGCCAGACGGTTCGCCCCATGCACGCCGTTACAGCTCGTCTCACCCACCGCATACAGATGGGGCATAGAAGTCGCGCTGTCACTGTCCACCCAGACGCCGCCCATAAAATAATGCTGCGCCGGGACAACCGGAATCCATTCTTTCGTCACATCAAAGCCTTCCTCCAGACAATGCTGGTAAATGTGCGGAAAATGATTCAAAATAGTTTCCTTATCTATCCGTTCCATCGACAGCCAGACGTAATTGGTCTTATCCTTTTCCATCTGTTCCCGAATAGCCTTTGTCACCACATCCCGCGGCAGCAGCTCATCCACAAAACGTTCTTTGTTCTTATTGTATAACAATGCACCTTCACCGCGCACGGATTCGGAAATCAAAAACCGCCTTCCGGGCTTTTCCGAGTACAGGGTGGTCGGATGAATCTGCACATAGTCCAAATGCTCCAGACGAATTCCATGCTTTTGGGAAATGTCCAGTGCATCCCCTGTCAAATGCGGAAAATTTGTAGAATGTCGGTAGCGCCCGCCGATGCCGCCGGTAGCAAACACCGTATCCTCCGCATAGATTTCAAGCTCGGTGACACCTTGTGGTGTGCAGTCTCCCGTTTGCTGTGCCTTGATGCCGATGCATTTCCCATCTTTTTCTATGATGTCCGTCATTGTCGTATACTCATACAATGTTACATTTTTCAGTTGTTTCACCTGTTCAAGCAGCTTGCTTGTAATCTCCGCTCCGGTAATATCTTCGTGAAATAGTATCCTCGGTCTGGAATGCGCGCCCTCTCGAGTGTATAAAAACTCTCCGTTTTCTTTCGCAAATTCCACACCATATCCGACCAAATCACGAATGATTTCCCGGGAACCGCGAATCATAATATCCACAGATTCCCTGCGGTTCTCATAATGTCCTGCCCGCATGGTATCCTCAAAATATCCGTCATAATCATCATCGTCCCGCAGTACACAGATACCTCCCTGCGCCAGAAAAGAATCACTGCTTTCCAAATCTGCTTTGGTAAGCATAATGATATCCTTCTCTTTGGGCAGATTCAACGCGCAGAACAATCCTGCCGCTCCGGTTCCGACGATAACAATATCTGTCTTCTGTTTCATGCCTGCCCCCTCTTATCATTGTCAGCAGACACACCTGCCTCTGCGAGTTCCAGCATCCTCTCCAGCGGCCGGATACACTTTTCGCGCATCTTCTCGTCGATATGCACCTCATTTTCCCCACTTTGGAGAACATGATATATCTTCTCCGGCGTAATCAGTTTCATATCCGCGCAGACTGGTTCTGTCACCGTAAAATAAAATTTCTTCTGCGGATTTTGCTTTTCCAGCTCATAGCGCACACCATTTTCCGTACAGATAATAAACTCCTTGCATGAACTCTTTGCCGCGCAGCCGATAATACCTGATGTGCTGCCGATATAATCTGACATTTCCAGCACCTCCCGCGGACATTCCGGGTGGGTAAGCACCTGTGCCTGCGGATGCTCTTTGCGCAGCGCGCAGATTTCCTCTGTCAGCATTTTTTCATGCACCGGGCAATAGCCGTCATTATAGATAAAATGTTTTTCCGGACAAGACTGCGCCACAAAATGAGCCAGATTTTTGTCCGGTATAAAGAAAATATTTTTGTTGGGCAATGCCTTCACGATTTTGACCGCATTGGCCGAAGTCACACAGACATCGGAATACATTTTCAATTCTGCGGTTGAATTGATATAGCAGACTACCGCCAGATCTTCATATGTATCCCTCATTTTCTGAATCTGTTCCGCCGTCGCCATATGTGCCATCGCGCAGTCGGCAGATGCATCCGGCATCAACACCGTTTTCTGCGGATTCAGTATTTTTGCACTCTCTCCCATAAAAGAAACGCCGCAGAACACGATAACCTGCTCCTTAAGTCCCACTGCCACCTTACTTAGATAAAAGGAATCTCCGATGTAGTCGGCAATGGCCTGCACTTCAGGTCTGACATAATAATGCGCTAAAATCACCGCATTTTTCTCTTTTTTTAATTTCAGTATCTCTTCTGTCACTGACATAAACTGTCCCTCTTTTCTTCCTTGATACTTATTTCGTTACAGTATAGCACTAAACTTTACATCTGACAAGACAGTTGTTGTCCGTTCTGTAAATGCGAACAAAGATATCTTTGTATATGAAAACCCCACATGAAAGATTTCATGCGGGGTAACTTTTAAGACTATTTCTTAATCTGATTCAACATCTGATTGATTGCAAGAACCTGTTCTTTCGGAACAGAACCAAATCCAAGCATTCTTTTTACGGTAAATCCCATCATCATCTTCTGTGCTGCCGCAGGATCAATCTTGCTTGCCATCGCTTTCATACCCTTCTGTGGATCATCATCATCCGGATTCTGATTACTCTGCTGCATTTTTTCCAACATGCCGCCGAGCAGCTTTGCACCTTCCGGATTTGCCATAATCTGTCCCATCGTATCATTGATAGAGAAATATCCCTCCGGCTGTGTAATCTCAAACCAGTTGATGATATCTCCTGTTACCGGCATACGATAATCCGGATTTGGCTCATCCACCTTTCTGATCGTTGCAGTATCTTCGCATACACCAGCCTTTGCCACCAAAGTAGTCTCACCAACATTCTTAACCTCAAAGGAGAAGAAATGATCTTCGGCTGTCTGCTTGCCAACAGATTCACCATTTGCAAACAATTCTACTTCCGGCTGATTTGAATATACCTTAACGATAGTCACATCCTCGTCGCGGTCAACATAATTCTTGCTGCAAAGATGTACAAATGGCTCATCGGAAAGCCACGCCTTATATGCATAGAAGGAATCCTTCTTATATTTCCGGTCAAAGGTAACCAATCCCTTATTATTCATACCCTTGCATCCGCCTTCATCCCGGGCATCTGCGGCAAAGTCAAACATATTCCACACATGTGTCGCCCAGATAAAGTCTCTGGTATAGAGCTGTTTGATGAGTTCCTCATGATAATGCGCCTGATATTCTTCCGAATAATCGCCCTGCTCCGGATGCGAAGTATGCCACTTGTATGCTTCTGCACCATACTCGCTCATTCCGATCGGGATATTTGGATACTTCTCATGGAACGCATCCATAAATGGTCCGTTCTCCACGATTTTACCGCCATACCATCCCAAGTACTGGTTGTAAGAAACGAGATCCGGAATCTCAATGTACTGGCTCTCCGAAATATCACACATAGAAATAACCGCCATCGTCGTCAGCCTTGTCTTATCCATTTCATGTACCATATCGTTTAAGATATGATGATTCTCTAACAGGTCCGGGTCATCCGCCCCCTGCATGGTAATCTCATTTGACAGACCCCAGAAGAAAATAGAGGCATGATTATAGTTCTGTACTACCAGCTCCTTCATCTGTGAAATCGTATTTTCACGTCCGGTTGGCATGTGTACAGAAATGTATGGAATCTCTGCCCAAAGTACAAATCCCAATTCATCACAAAGGTCATAGAAGTACTGGTCATGCTGATAGTGTGCAAGACGGATTGTGGTTGCACCAAGTTCGTAAATAATCTTCGCATCTTCTTCATGCATCTCAGGTGTTAATGCATTACCAATATGTGGTCTGTCCTGATGACGGGAAACACCACGAAGCGGATAATGCTCGCCATTTAAGAAAAATCCCTTTTTCGGATCTACCGTGAAGGTACGACATCCAAAGCGTGTGGTTCTCTCATCCACAACTTCACCATTCTTCTTTAACTCTACGTGCATCGTATAAAGATGCGGATCCTTACGTCCATTCCAAAGATGTACATTCTCAATGGTCTGTTCTACTTCTGTCTGTTCGGCCGCTACGGTTACTGTATCAATAACCGTCTCTCCATCGGTAATTGTAAATACCAATTCCTCCTCACTTGTGGCACCTGTAAGGAATACTTCTGTGGTGATTCTTGCATCACTGCCTGTCACTTCCGGTGTCACCTTGATGGCAGGACTTCCATAATAATCAAGATCAAAACGCGTCTCATCAACACAGATGAGTGATACTTTACGATACAGACCACCATAGAATGTGAAGTCGGCATTCTGCGGATAAACACGATCGTTCGGCGCATTGTCCACTGCGACGACGATCTCATTTTCTTCCTTCAAATAAGGTGTGATGTTGGCTCTCCATGTGGAATATCCGCCATCATGCTTTGCAGCGGATGTTCCGTTTACATACAACTCTGCGGATGAATTGGCCGCCTCAAATTCAATATATACTTCCTTACCTTCTGCTACTTCTGCTTTAGAAAGGTTCTTCGCATAATAGCAGGTGCCACGATAATAATCGCTGCCGCCATCCTGTCCATCATCACCATTCCAGGTGTGTGGCAGATCAAGCGTCTCCCAATTTCCTGCCGCTGTTGTATTCTCTGATATACTCACAGCATCTTTTGTAAATTTCCAATTGTTATTCCATGTAAATTTCTTGCTCAACGGTGCTCTCCTTTCAATAAATCATATTTTTGGCGAACTGCCTCTTGTATACTGGAATGTATGGGACCCCTTCTTCTCCTGTTTGCCTCCCGGGACTTACACATTCTTCTTCGGCTATTCTAGCATAAATGATTTTCCCCCAAATTCATATTCAAAAATTCGCTTTCTCGTTCAGATTTTCTTGTTATTTTAATACTGCTCGGTTCTGCTCTCCATCTTCTTTCACCAAAATCTGCTCAAAACTGCGGATATATTGTTTAAATTGTGAATATCCATAATCCCTCACCTGAAAATCCCGGAATTCACTGCGTATTTTATTTCCCAAAGCTCCCAGAGTAATCCCCTGCGTTCCTGCGGCCTGAACTTCTCTCAGAATAAATTCTTCCACTTGTTCTTTCTTACTCTTATCCTCATAAAGTGTCACCGTGACCGTCGTCCCTTCCTGTTTCAGTTTCAACCGGGGAAGAGTCTCCAGAAATTTTGACAGCAAGCTGTAACCATAACGGCGCACATCAAAATCCGGATACAATTTTACAAGACGGCTGCCTACTTCGCCAAGCCCCGTCTCTTTGTCGTTATTCTGATTCTCTGTGATAATCTTGGCAACCGCCTCTTCTATCTGGCTTCTTGTCACCGGAACACTCCTGCCTGCGGCGGATACATTTCCGCGTTTCATGCTCTTCTGTTCAGACTGCTCATTTTCCACCGTGCGCATTTCATTTCCCTGCACACTGTCCTCCAAAAGCAATTCTAATTCCGTGAAAATATCACACGCCTTGCGAAACGGCACCGGTGTCTTGCTTTCCCCCATACCGATGACCGTGCAGCCGCTCTCACGAAGTCTGCTCGCCAGTTTCGTGAAATCGCTGTCGCTTGAAACAAGGCAAAATCCATCCAGTTCACTTGTATAAAGCATATCCATGGCATCGATAATCATCGCCGAGTCGGTAGCGTTTTTCCCATGGGTGTAGCTAAACTGCTGTATCGGCGTGATACTGTTCTGCAGCAGTACTTCTTTCCAGCTCGAATTCTGAGTGCTCGTCCAATCCCCATAAATCCTTTTGTATGTGACGTTTCCATACTTGGATAATTCATCTAATATTGGAGTGATATATTTCGCCGATACGTTGTCGGAATCAATCAAAAGTGCAAATCTGTTTTCCATGTCCGGTAAACCTTCCCTTCCAAATCTTCTAAATCTTTCCATGAAAATATGCCGTTCTCGTAAATCATATAACTGTGTACGGAATTGTCTTTAGGTATCGACACGGAACCTGGATTCATATAAATATAACGCCCCTCTGCACACGCGGCCGCATTTGTATGATCTGTCCCCGGCTTCTCAAACCTCTCGCACGCCGGGATATGTGTATGTCCGTTCAAAAGAATATCACCATTTTTGAGCATCGGCGGATTCTTAGGATTCCACACATGCCCGTGTGTGGCAAAGACCGTCTGCCCGTCAAGCTCCAGCAGACAATATTCTGCCAGAATCGGAAATTCCAGCACCATCTGGTCTACCTCCGTATCACAGTTTCCCCGCACGCAAAGGATGTTTTCCCTTCGCGGATTGAGCATGGCGATTACTTCCTTCGGCGCATATTCCCGCGGCAAGTCATTACGCGGGCCATGATAAAGAATATCTCCGAGTAATAACAGGCGGTCCGCGTGCTCCCGCTCAAACACTTCCAGCATCTTCCGACAGTAGTACGCCGAACCATGAATATCTGATGCAATCATTATTTTCATAAATCATCATGTCCTTTCTCTTTATTATCAAGTATTCTGCGACTTATCCACATCATAGAATGAGGATGAAAGGGTGGATTATATGCCAACAAAAAACGTTTCCGGAACCATCGTATCGCTCGCCAGAAAACACTCCTGCTCAATTCCCATTCCGGTCTCACACATTTTCTGTATCAGTCCCTGCAGCGGTTCGACCTGCGTCTTTCTCAGCTTTTCCAACGTGCCGCCTTCCAGCGGCTCCGCATATTTTTCATAACGCAAATACGTTTCCACATCCATCATCCAGGGCTGTAATTTTGGAAAAATATGCCGCTGAATATAAGCGAAAATCTGTACACCGCCGTAATCCAAATCCCCACTGTGAAAAAATGCCGCTTTCTGTTCCAGAACCTGATATAATCGCTGCAGAAATTCTCGCTCCCGCGGTGAAAAATACCCGTGGCTGAAAATATACAGCGTATCTTCCCGATAGGGTGCCGACACAAAGTTTGCCTTATTTTCGATTGTGATGACCCGGCAAATCTGCGGCTGATATACATCAATCTCTGCATATTTTAGAGTCTCACTGTTTAACACTGTTCCATATACAAAAGCAGACAAATCAACAGCATAACCCTCTCCCGCTCCTCCAATCTTAAGCCGCAGCGGCCCTTTCAGCGCCATCTCCTGTGCATACTCACAAATCAAAAGCTGCTCCAACACGGCAGAATCATCCATGTCTGGTCCGACTTCCTCATAATAATACATTTTGGCTGTCGAAATCACATGGTTTTGCACTTCTTTTTCAAATTTTTTGGAATTTCCCAGATATTTCTTGCTGAAAACACGTTTAAACATCGGTTCTTCCAATTCATCCAGCCCTCGGAAAGCAGGAAGATACAAGTCCATCTTATCGAAATCCGCCGGTATCCGGCTGCCGCTTTTGTCGTCGAGATGCGCCAGTTTGTCCAACAAATCTTCGTAATACCTGCGAACCCAGATTTTTTTTACTCCTGCTGCCAGTTCTCTATGTATCAATGTCTGACAAGTCCGAACCCGCTCCTGTTTTGATAAAAACGTCTCGCCCCGTTCCTTTGCCTCCGCACGAAGCAAATCATAAAAACGGGGCAGACTCTCCAGACGATATCGAACATGGGACACATCATTCCCGTATACAAGCCACTTGACTTCCAGCAGACCGTCATCACACAGGGTACAGATTTCCTGTATCAAAGTGGATTTTCCGCACTTGTCATAATCCTCCTGCTGAATTTTCATCGTGCGGCTGCCACATGCTCCGTCCAACCAGTCCTTTGCACTATGATTCTCACATTTATCAATGATTTTTTTTAGCAGATACATCTTTCACTCACTCTTCTTCGCCGGCCAGTTGTACAAATTCTGCCCGCTCAAACTCCTGTATGGAAATATGACGCTTGTTCGGATTCGCATAGACAAAGGTCTTGTCCACATTTTCCAGATAATTCTGTATTTTATCATTAGTCGCGCTGATAATCGCCTGAAAACCAAGTCCGCGAATCAGCGAAATACAGCTTGCCACCTTCTCCGCATCCATCTTGGAAAATGCCTCGTC
>CALZPS010000059.1 GCA_945827765.1 uncultured Lachnospiraceae bacterium
CTCTTTGCAGCACTCTGCAATATATTGCGTGCCGACCGCATTGACCCGGCGAACCTTCTCCTGATTTGCCTCGTCCTCCGCAGCGTCCACAGCTGTCCATGCCGCACAGTGAATCACCGCCTGCGGGCGTACCTCGCCCAACACCTTTTGCACAGATGTGCGGTCTGTAATGTCCATCTCCTCAATATCCACACCGATTGCCTCATGTCCACGCTTTGTCAGTTCATTTACCACGTCATGTCCAAGCTGCCCTCTGACGCCTGTCACCAAAATTTTCATACTTGTCACCTGTTTTCTTATCTGTTTCCATACATGGTTTCATAATAATTCTGATACTCGCCGGAAATGATTGTCTCCCACCATTCCTTATTGTCCAGATACCACTGTATCGTCTTCTTGATGCCGTCCGCGAACTTCGTCTCCGGCAGCCATCCCAGCTCGTTATGGATCTTGGTCGGGTCGATTGCGTAGCGCATATCATGCCCTTTGCGGTCTGTCACATAGGTAATCAGACTTTCCGGCTTGCCAAGCTCCTTGCAGATAATCTTTACGATATCAATATTTTTCATCTCGTTGTGTCCGCCGATATTGTACACTTCCCCGACTCTTCCCTTGTGGATAATCAAGTCTATTGCCTTACAATGATCCTCCACATACAGCCAGTCACGCACATTCTCACCCTTGCCGTATACCGGGAGCGGTTTGTCATTCAACGCATTTGCAATCATCAGCGGTATCAATTTTTCCGGGAAATGATATGGTCCATAGTTGTTGGAGCAGCGGCTGATCGTCACCGGCAAGCCGTAGGTTCTGTGGTATGCCAGCACCAGCAAATCTGCTCCTGCCTTGGATGAGCTGTACGGGCTGCTCGTATGAATCGGAGTCTCCTCGGTAAAGAACAAATCCGGTCTGTCCAGCGGCAAATCTCCATACACTTCATCCGTTGATACCTGATGATAACGTTTGATACCGTATTTACGGCAGGCATCCATCAACACTGCCGTACCTTTAATATTGGTATCCAGAAACACTTCCGGATTCTCGATAGAACGGTCCACGTGGCTCTCCGCCGCAAAATTGACTACCATATCCGGATGTTCCTCCTCAAACAGACGGTATACTGCCTCTCTGTCCGTAATACTCTCTTTTACAAACCGAAAATTCGGGTTATCCATCACCGGTGCGAGTGTCGAGAGATTGCCTGCATAGGTCAGGCAGTCCAGACAGATGATCCGATAATCCGGATATTTCTCCAGCATATGAAATACAAAATTACTTCCGATAAATCCGGCTCCGCCGGTCACAATAATATTCATGATTTTCTTCTCCTTACTATGAGCACTTAGCGCTCGTCTTTTGAGCGCTTACATGCGAATGTACTCCGCAACTTCTTTATTAATACAATCCGTCCTGGAATTTTCCGTCCAGCACATCTTTCAAATACTGTCCATACTGGTTCTTCTTGAGCACTTCATAAACCTCCAGCACATCCTCCTTGCTAATCCATCCATTCAGATAAGCAATCTCTTCCAGACAGGCAATCTTACGATGCTGGTGGGATTCCACTGTCTTTACAAAATTGGTGGCATCCACAAGACTTTCGTGTGTTCCGGTATCCAGCCATGTAAATCCCTGGCCCAAAAGCTCTACATTCAGCTTTTCTTTTTCCAGATAGATGCGGTTCAAATCTGTGATTTCCAGTTCGCCCCGGGAACTCGGCTTAAGGTTTTTGGCATATTCTACCACCTTATTATCGTAAAAATAAAGACCCGTCACACAGTAATTACTCTTCGGATGCTCCGGTTTTTCCTCGATAGAAATCGCCCGTCCTTCACGATTAAACTCCACGATACCAAACCGCTCCGGGTCATCCACATAATAGCCGAACACGGTTGCACCTCTTCCGTTCTCTGCATTTTCCACGGCTGCCTTCAGTCTTTTCTTCAGACCATGACCGGCGAAAATATTGTCACCGAGCACCATTGCCACCGTATCGCTGCCGATAAAGTCTGCTCCGATGATAAATGCCTGTGCCAGTCCGTCCGGGCTTGGCTGTACAGCATATGTCAAATCCAGTCCGAACTGATGTCCGTCCCCCAAAAGTGATTCAAACCGCGGTGTATCCTGCGGTGTGGAAATAATCAAAATCTCCCTGATTCCTGCATTCATCAGCACGGACAGTGGATAATAAATCATCGGTTTATCATAGATTGGCAACAACTGTTTGGATGTCACCATCGTCAGCGGATACAGTCTCGTGCCGGAGCCGCCTGCTAGAATAATTCCTTTCATTGTGTTACTCCTTTCCCAGCTTTTGCATTTTCCAATACTCTGCTACATGAATTCGAAGAAATACTCTGCATTTTCCTCTTCAAGTGCATTATAAAAGGTGACCTAAGGTCACCTTCAAGTAGTTTTTTATTTTTTTTGAGAAATAAACAAACCCGCATCCTTTGTAATCGTAAATCCTCTGCGAATCTTTTTTCTCACAAAGGCATTAAACTCTTTGTATTGCTTGGAAATATACTGTCCCTGATTGCCATGGCACGATAAAATATAAGAAATCAGTCCCTCCGGTTCCCCCGCCGGAATCTGCAGCAAATCCTCATACTGCCGCCACTCGATTTTCTCAAAATAAGGGCTTAACAGGTCTTTCCCATTCTCCCGGCCGAACCGCTCATATAATTTTTCTCCCGAAAGGACGATGTGTTCATCAAACTCCTGTACCAACCCGCTGATTTCCTGCATATGGTCATTTCCATATGCACTGCACACAAAACGTCCACCCGGTTTCAGAACCCGGCGTACTTCGCTGCACGCTCTGGAAATATCCCCGCAATAGAACAGCACATGATTGGCTATCACCAAATCGAAACGTTCTGCCTCATAAGGTATCTGCTGACAATCGAACACCTCAAAAGAAAATCTGCCGTCCTCTGTGCCTATGCCACGGCGGGCATCTCTTAACATTCCCTCGGAAATATCTGAAACAACGATTTCCACGCTATCCGGCAAAAAATCACGATTCTCTGTCCACAAGGTTCCGTCCCCGCAGCCGATTTCCAGGATCCGCATACCGGATACGATCCCACACTGCTCAAAAATCCACGAAAACCATCCTTTTGGATTTTGGGAATATAAATGATGCAGATGAATCCTCGCCGCAATGTTGGTCGCATTCTGATACTGATTCTTAAGGCTTTTCTCCATTCCTGTCAAATGAATCAGGTTCAGCATCTGTTTCCAGTCTACGGTGTGTTCCCGGCGAATCGCATCCGCCGTGTCTACAATCGCATCCTTCACTAATTGCATCTGCTCGATTCTTTCCTGTACCAGTTTCAACTGTATCTGCAATGAATCCAACATGAAATGATAGTCTGCATCCGTCACAGTCAGTTCCTTGATTTCATCCAGAGAGAATCCCAGATATTTCAACAATAAGATCTGCTGCAGTCTCGCCAGATCCTCCTCTGTATAAAACCGTGCCCCTGATGGCGAAACATAGGATGGTTTTAATATATTTTGTTTGTCATAATAGCGAATTGTCCGCAAGGTCACCTGAGCCATGCGGGCAAATTCGCCTGAAGAATAATATCCTTCCATCTTTTTTTGCATATCTCTTTTCTCATCCGCAGTGCGTGTCGTCCGTGCTGCATATGACTGCCTTACAACTTATCTCTGCACACGTGCTCCTGCGCCGCCCATGATTGCTTCTACTTCTTTCTTGCTTGCCATGGTGGTATCTCCCGGTGTGGTCATCGCCAGTGCGCCGTGAGCTGCTCCGTAATTGACAGCCAGTTCTGCGTTCTCCGTGGTCATCAGTCCGTAAATCAGACCGGATGCGAAAGAATCACCGCCGCCCACACGATCCATGATTTCCAGACCTTTGTAATCTTTGGCCTTGTAAATCTCACCATCTGCCCAGCAGATTGCGCTCCAGTCATTGACTGTCGCCGTCTTCACTTCACGCAGAGTCGTCGCTACCGCCTTGAAGTTCGGGTAGGTTCTCGCCGCCTCGTTAATCATCTTCTTGTATCCGTCCAGATTCAGAGTCTTAAGATTCTCATCATTTCCCTCGATGGCAAATCCCAGACATGCGGTAAAGTCTTCCTCATTACCAATCATCACGTCAACATACTGAGCGATCTCTTTGTTGACTTCCTGAGCCTTTGCCTGTCCGCCGATCGCGCTCCACATGGACGGGCGGTAGTTCAGGTCATAAGATACGATAGTGCCGTATTTCTTCGCCGTCTTAATCGCTGCCAGAACGGTCTCGCAGGACTGCTCGGACAATGCAGCATAGATACCGCCGGTATGCAGCCAGCGTACGCCCAGCTCCCCAAAAATATATTCAAAATCAAAATCTTCCGGTGTCGCTTTGGAAATAGCCGTATTGGCACGGTCAGAGCACCCTACCGCTCCGCGGATACCATATCCTCTCTCGGTAAAGTTCAGACCATTACGGCAGATACGTCCGATACCGTCCGTCTTCATCCATTTGATCAGCGAAGTGTCAACGCCTCCCTGCTCAATAAAATCTTCCATCAGAAGACCTACTTCATTCTCCGCGAATGCCGTAATGACAGCCGTATTCATCCGAAAACACTTATGCAGACCGCGGATAACATTGTACTCTCCGCCGCCCTCCCAGGCACGGAAACTTCTGGCAGTACGGATTCTTCCTTCGCCAGGGTCGAGACGAAGCATAACTTCTCCCAATGATACCGCGTCAAATTTACATTCTTCTTTTGGTCTTAAATTCAGATTCATCCTTATTCCTCCTGATTCTTATTCTCTGCGGCATAGACAAATACCGCACAGTTCATTATTGCAAGTCTTTGAAAACTCTTCTTTTATTATACTTTGCATGTTTTGTTTGGTCAAGCTATATATCGGAGATAATTTTTCTCTTTATATTGACAATTTCCATTCTGTATGGTTTAATAATAAAAACATTTACAACCGATGACCGAGAGTAGTAACCTTGACAGAGGTATTTCCAGAGAGCTGCGGACAGCTGGAACCGCGGCATTACCGGTCGAGATGAATGGACTCGGGAGGGCAAACCGAAATCAGCATCCGCTGACGTAGGGGCGACGGCATCCGGCCGTTATCCCGGAACATGTATGTTGGTACATGGCTGAGCGCACTTCACATACGAAGTGAATATAGGTGGCACCGCAGGTATATCTCCTGTCCTATGTAATATAGGATAGGTTTTTTTTGTTGTCATATATGCGACAAAACCTCCATAAACCTGAATATCGGCATTGCCTGTATAATCTATGGGCGCAAATGTATTTCACAAAAATCAAAAAAATGAAAACGAAATGGAGAAACTACAATGAGTGAAGAAAAGAAAATCCCTTACAAAATTTATCTGGAAGAGCACGAGATGCCGACACAATGGTACAATGTACGCGCGGATATGAAAAACAAACCGGCGCCGCTTTTAAATCCGGGCACCTTACAGCCGATGACAGCTGAAGAACTGAGCGGTGTATTCTGCGACGAACTGGTAAAGCAGGAGTTGGATGACACAACCGCATTTTTCGACATTCCGCAGGAAATCCTTGACTTTTACAAGATGTACCGTCCGTCACCGCTGGTTCGTGCATACTGTCTGGAAAAGGCACTGGATACTCCGGCCAAGATTTATTACAAATTTGAAGGAAATAATACTTCCGGCAGCCACAAGCTGAATTCCGCAATCGCGCAGGCTTATTACGCTAAAAAGCAGGGACTTAAAGGTGTCACTACAGAGACAGGCGCCGGACAGTGGGGAACCGCATTGTCCATGGCTTGTTCTTACTTTGGACTGGACTGTAAAGTATATATGGTTAAATGTTCCTATGAACAGAAACCGTTCCGCCGTGAGGTAATGCGTACTTATGGGGCAAATGTGACTCCATCCCCGTCTGAGACGACCAATGTCGGACGCAAAATTCTCGCTGCACATCCGGGCACCACAGGAAGTCTGGGCTGCGCGATTTCCGAGGCAGTAGAGGACGCAACGACCCACGAAGGATATCGTTATGTCCTTGGTTCCGTACTTGCCCAGGTACTTCTGCATCAGTCTATTATCGGTATGGAGACGAAAGCAGCTCTTGATAAATACGACATCACCCCGGATATCATCATCGGATGTGCGGGCGGCGGTTCCAACCTCGGCGGATTGATTTCCCCGTTCATGGGCGAGAAACTGCGCGGCGAGAAAGACTACCGTTTCATCGCAGTCGAGCCTGCAAGCTGCCCGAGCATGACGCGCGGCAAATATGCTTACGATTTCTGTGACACCGGCATGGTATGTCCGCTGGCGAAAATGTATACACTTGGCAGTGGTTTCATTCCGTCTGCAAACCACGCGGGAGGACTGCGTTACCATGGTATGAGCTCCATACTCTCCCAGTTATATGATGACGGTCTGATGGAGGCAGTTTCCGTAGAGCAGACAGCAGTCTTTGAGGCAGCCACCAAATTTGCCCGTGTGGAAGGTATCCTCCCAGCACCGGAGAGCAGCCACGCCATCAAGGTTGCTATCGATGAGGCACTGAAGTGTAAAGAAACCGGCGAGGAAAAAACAATCGTCTTTGGTTTGACCGGAACCGGATATTTCGATATGGTGGCATATGAAAAATATAATAATGGCGAAATGTCAGATTATATCCCGACAGACGAAGACCTGGCGGTCGGATTCGCAGGCCTGCCGAAAGTAGATTAACAGATTGTCGATTTCGGGAGTGCACAGCGCGAAAAAGTAGATGTCAGGCTCATTTGCCGGTCAACTGGATATGCGCACACAAAAAGCCCTTGTGAGGGTGTGAAGTTTCTTATCAAATCTCACGCCGTCGCAAGGGCTGATTTATTTTCGGTTTCTCGGGTGTTTATTCTTTTACCGCCTCAAATGCCGCATCCAGTGCCGCAATCAAATCCTCCACTTTCTCAATACCAACGGAAAGTCTGATGGTATTCGGTTTAATTCCCTGATCCAGCAGTTCTTCTTCCGTGCACTGGCTATGTGTTGTGGTTGCCGGATGTATCACGAGAGATTTCACATCTGCCACATTGGCCAGCAGGGAGAAAATCGCCAGATTATCAATGAACTTCTGTGCCGTCTTGGCATCCCCTTTGATTTCAAAGGTAAAGATAGAACCGCCGCCATTCGGCAGGTATTTCTTATACAGTTCATGGCTCGGCTCACTCTCCAGAGATGGATGATGTACTGCCTCAACCTGCGGATGATTTGCCAGATACTCTACTATTTTCAATGCATTACTTACATGACGCTCTACACGCAGTGACAATGTTTCCAATCCCTGCAGGAAAATAAACGCATGGAACGGGGAAAGAGTGGCGCCGGTATCTCTCAGGATGACTGCACGGATGTAAGTCACAAAAGCCGCTGCCCCCACTGCATCGGAGAAAGATACGCCATGATAGCTTGGATTCGCCTCAGAAATCCACGGATATTTGCCGGATGCTTTCCAGTCAAATTTTCCACTGTCAATAATCACGCCTCCGATAGCTGTACCATGTCCCCCGATAAATTTTGTAGCAGAATGTACTACAATGTCTGCGCCATATTCAATCGGACGAATCAAGTACGGTGTTGCGAAAGTGGAATCCACCACCAGCGGGATATGATGCTTATGTGCAACATCTGCCAATTTTTCCAAATCAACCAGATTGGAATTTGGATTTCCCAGCGTCTCCACGAAAATTGCCTTTGTATTTTCCTGAATAGCCGCCTCGAAAGAACCTTCCACTTCCGGATCCACAAACGTAGTGGTGACACCGTTTGTCAACGGCAGCGTGTGCGCCAGCAGATTGTAAGTACCTCCGTAAATCGTCTTGGATGCCACGATATGTTCTCCTGACTTTGCCAATGCCTGAAATGCATATGAAATCGCTGCTGCTCCTGATGCCACAGCCAGTGCTGCCACACCGCCCTCCAGAGATGCGATACGCTGTTCAAAAATGTCCTCTGTCGGGTTTGTCAGTCTTCCATATATATTTCCTGCATCACGCAGTCCAAAGCGGTCAGCCGCATGCTGTGAATTGTGGAACACATAAGATGTGCTTGCATAGATTGGAACTGCTCTCGCGTCCGTCACCGGATCTGCCTGCTCTTGTCCGATATGTAATTGTCTTGTCTCAAATCCCCAGTTTTTAGAATCTTTAATAT
>CALZPS010000060.1 GCA_945827765.1 uncultured Lachnospiraceae bacterium
CGTCCATGTCCTAATCCCATAGTCACCACTTTCAGCCGCCCGGCTGCGTCTTCCAGAGAAAACGAACTTGATTACATAGATAATGTATCCCTAAACTGATCCCCGCTGAGTATCGTCTCTCCGATTCTGACTTCTGCAACATATCCCGCCGAATCATAAGAAATGATTTCAAAATCGGAAAACTGATAAAGCTTTTCAGCATCATTTTTCTCAACTGCCACCAGCAGGGACTGACATTTCTTTTGCACATCTTTATATTCAAATGTATATACCTGTTTCTCTTCTTCCGCCTCCTTATCCAGCGGACACTCCCGTACGACCACATAAGGACAGCCTTCCTGCCCGGTCACTTCCTTATAATTCCGGGTCGCACCATTGCTCGACTGATGAAAAGGAACGGTTGCATATGTTTCCCCGAAAAACAACACCTCCTGCCCGGTCTCTGTCATTGCCTGTTTCAATTTTGAATAATATGCAGAATCGGACAGATTCATGCATTTCTTTTCCAACTCAGCCTTCGACAAAAACAATTCGTCTAATACCGGGTTATCTGCATTTTCCAGTGTCCGATATACATTCGTGCGCAAAAGCACCGCCTGCGCTTTCACAAATTCCAACTCGCTGTTTTCCGGTATCTCGCGGGCCAGCGCTCCCAGAAAAAATTCCTCCCAAGGCACAGCAATCGTCTGCTCACTGCCATCCTCCTGTGTAACCCTGACATTGACGGCGGAATTTAATTCCCCGCCGGATACTTGTATTCCCGATCCGTGCATCAATACAGTCACTACATACGGCAGCAAAAACAAAATCAATACAAATGACACAACGGATTGAAAAGTCTGTTGAAATTTTTTATGTTTCATAAAAAAAGCCCTCCATATAATAGTATATGAAAGGTCTTTTTTGTTCATGAACATTTATTTTACGATACTTCTTCCGGCACTTTCTCCTCTGTCGGCGCAGTCGCTGCTGCCACACTCTCCTCAGCTCCGTCGAGTGAACGGTTTCGCAGCACCAGGAAAATAACAGCCTCATACAGCGGAATCAACGCACCTAACACTGCGTGTACTGTCTTCATAGTCTCAGATGTATATTTTCCGAATATTTTTTGATTGACCAATATATATATCACCTTGTACAAGGCCGCCAGAATCATTATAACTATAATTACCGCTATGCCCAGCAGTATCGCCGCCGAAAACCCTAACGAGCCCAGAAAACGGCTGTATCCTGTCATTCCTTTATATGACAGACCCAGAGCCATAACAGAGAAAACAGCAAACACACACACTATATTAGAAATTATTCTATAAAGAAACGGCAGTACAACAAGCCATATGCCTATGTCACGTACCTTCCTTTTGCCAAGTGTAATATCTCCGCAAAGTTCTCCCTGTATATATAATCTGACCGCCGGAATAAAGGCAAGCCACGGGCAGGAAATATTCTCACGTTTTGCCATCGTGTACAGACCGACTCCCTTGCATAAGTATGCCGCCATATATGCTATGATATATATACTGAGAAATGTCATGACCAGCACGATGATAAATCCCATCCATTCTGTTTCCGCACTGTTTATCATATATCTCATCATGTATCTCATCCTACGACCATCCTTTCATCTGAAATTCTACACCTATTTTTTACAAAGAATCGCGCTTGCGGGATTCTCCTCCTGCGGCAGGTCGCTTTAGCGACAAAAGTCCAAAACGCGCAGTGCAAACAAATGCACTGCGCATAAAGTCCTGTTACGTCTATTCTTCGACTGAAACCTGTACTTTTTCCAGTTTCCAGATATCCTTCACATACTCTTCAATCGTACGGTCGGAAGAGAACTTACCACAGCTTGCCGTCTGAATCATTGCCATTCTGGACCATCTGTCACGGTCACGATAGGCTTCCTCAACTCTCTTCTGAGCCTCCGCGTAAGAACGGAAATCCTTCAGAATAAAATACATATCTGCTCTGTCTGTACACTGTGTGTTAAGCAAAGAGTTGTAGAGGTTCTTATATATATCATGATTTCCATGTGCATAAGTACCGTCCATCAACTGATCCACAACACGTTTCAGCTCCCAGTCATTGAAGTAGATATCAATCGGGTTATATCCGCCATGGTTCTCGTAATTGATTACCTCCTCGGAGCTAAGTCCGAAGATAAATGCATTTTCCATACCCACTTCTTCTACGATTTCCACGTTTGCACCATCCATTGTTCCCAGAGTCGGAGCACCGTTTAACATGAACTTCATATTACCGGTACCGGAAGCCTCCTTTGATGCGGTGGAAATCTGCTCGCTGACATCCGCCGCTGCAAAAATCAACTCCGCGTTGGATACACGATAATCCTCAATAAACACAACCTTGATCTTACCGTTGATACTTCTGTCATTGTTGATAACTTCCGCAACAGAGTTAATCAACTTAATCGTCTCTTTGGCACGCTGATAACCTGCAGCCGCCTTTGCACCAAAAATAAATGTTCTTGGATAGAACTGCATCTCCGGATGTTCTTTAATCTGGTTATACAGATACATCACATGCAAAATATTCAGAAGCTGACGTTTGTACTCGTGCAAACGTTTTACCTGCACGTCGAAAATAGAGCGCGGGTCTACATCGATTCCATTATGCTCTTTGATATATTTGGCCAGACGTACTTTGTTTTCATACTTAATCTGCATGAATTCCGCTCTTGCCTGATCATCATCAATCAATGGTTTCAGTTTGGAAATCTCAGACAAATCCGTAATCCAGCCTTCACCGATACGCTCGGTAATCCATTTTGCCAAAAGCTGGTTCCCGTGAGCCAGGAAACGTCTCTGTGTGATACCATTCGTCTTATTGTTGAACTTCTCCGGCATCATCTCATAGAAATCTTTCAATTCCTGATGTTTCAGAATGTCGGTATGCAGACGAGCCACACCATTTACAGAGAATCCGGCAACAATCGCCATATTTGCCATGCGTACCTGCCCATCGTAAAGAATCGCCATTTTCTTCACTTTCTGCTCATTGCCCGGATACATCTCACGTACCTTGGCAACAAAACGACGGTCAATTTCCTGCACAATCTGATAAATACGCGGCAACAACTTGGAAAACAGGTCGATCGGCCATTTTTCCAATGCTTCGGACATGATTGTATGGTTGGTATATGCGCAGGTCTTCGTAGTAACGTCCCACGCCTCTTCCCAGGTCAGACCTTCCTCGTCAATCAGCAGATGCATCAATTCCGGCACAGCAACCGTCGGATGTGTATCATTCATCTGAATAATAACTTTCTCGTACAGCTTACGCACATCCGGCCCATTCTCACGTTTATACTTTGCAATCAAAGCCTGCAGACTTGCGGAAATAAAGAAATACTGCTGTTTCAGACGCAGCTCTTTTCCCGCATAATGATTGTCGTTCGGGTACAATACTTCTACAATCGTCTTTGCCAGATTTTCCTGCTCCACCGCCTTATGGTAATCGCCGCGGTCAAAAGAGTCAAGCTGGAAATCCGTGATTGCCTTCGCATCCCAGATACGCAGTGTATTGACCACATGGTTGCCATAACCGACAATCGGCATATCGTACGGAATTGCCAGTACAGACTCAAAATTCTCCTGAATAAATCTGTCTCTTCCGGTTACCGGGTCTTTCTCAAAACGCACATGACCGCCGAAACGCACTTCCTTGGCATACTCGTCACGGCGAATCTCAAACATATTGCCGACCTTCAGCCAATCATCGGGTTTCTCCACCTGATATCCATCCACGATTTTCTGCTTAAACATACCATAACGATAACGGATACCGCAGCCATAAGCGGGGTAATTCAAAGTTGCCAGTGAATCAAGGAAACATGCGGCCAGTCTTCCCAGACCTCCGTTTCCTAAAGCTGCATCCGGCTCTTCATCTTCGATCAGGTTGATGTCAAGGCCCATCTCTTCCAATGCTTCCTTTACACCCTCGTAATACTGCATATTAATCAGATTATTTCCAAGCGCGCGTCCCATCAAAAACTCCATGGACATATAATATACGGTCTTCGCCTTACTTTTCTTATATGCTTCCTGCGTCGCCAGCCAGTCATCGATAATAGAATCCTTTGCCGCCAGACAAACCGCCTGAAAAATCTGGTTGTTTGTCGCCTCATCAATTGTCTTGCGGAACAGAATCTTGACATTATCTCTGACTAAATCTTTGAACTCTTCCTTATCAAATGTTTTTGTTCCCATACCTTTCAAATTCCTTCCTTTTTCACGCCAATAGTAACTGATTCGCCATTAATTATCCACTCTTTCACAAATCCATCAGGCTGTGCCTTCGTCACACTGACAGCCAGCACTTCTCCACCGATTACATCTGCAAATCTGTCAAATATATTTTCTGCCTTATCACTGCCCTCATATGTCACAAAAATCTTATCCATGACCTCGAAACCGGCTTCCTTGCGCATCGTCTGCACTTTGCTGACAATTTCTCTCACAAAGCCTTCGTCAAGCAATTCTTCCGAAAGATTCGTATCCAAAACAACTGTAATGCCTCCATCATTTTCGGAGACATATCCTTCAATCTGCGCGGTATCAATCAGCAAATCTTCCTTAAACAATACCACTTCCTGACCATTTATGTCAAGTTTTAATGCTCCTGACGCGTTTAATTCATCCATTGCCGCATTTCCGTCGATTTCATTCAAGGCATTTTTAATGCCGCCAAGCAGCTTGCCGTATTTCGGTCCCACAGTCTTTAACTGAGGTTTGAAACTGTATGAAGTAAATTCACGCACATCCTCTGTAAATTTCACATTCTTTACATTCAGCTCATCGGCAATGATTTCCTCATAAAATTCTGACAACTCAAAGCCTGCTTTGACAAACATCTGACCAATCGGCTGACGGTTCTTAATATTGGATGTATTACGGCATGCGCGCCCCATCACTACCAGTTTCAACACACGCTCCATATTGGTTTCCAGTTCGCTGTCAATCTGGCTTGTATCCGCCGTCGGGAAATCACACAGATGGATACTCTCAGGAGCATCCGCGTCTACACTACGCACCAGATTCTGGTAAATGCTTTCGGTCATAAACGGAATCATCGGTGCAGCAACCTTGGATACCGTCACAAGTGCGGTATAAAGTGTCATGTATGCATTGATTTTATCCTGTTCCATTCCCTTCGCCCAGAAACGTTCACGGCTGCGGCGTACATACCAGTTACTCATATCATCTACAAAATCCTGCAATGCTCTTGCACTCTCCGGAATACGATAATTTGCCAGATTGTCATCCACGGTCTGAATCAATGTATTCAACTTGGACAACAGCCATTTATCCATGACAGAAAGCTTCTCATATTCCAATGTATATTTAGATGCATCAAATTCATCTATATTGGCATACAATACAAAAAATGCATACGTATTCCAAAGTGTTCCCATAAATTTGCGCTGTCCTTCCAGAACCGCTTTTCCATGGAAACGATTCGGCAGCCACGGTGCACTGTTGATATAGAAATACCAGCGGATTGCATCTGCCCCATACTTCTGCAGTGCATCGAACGGGTCAACTGCATTTCCTTTGGACTTACTCATCTTCTGTCCGTTCTCATCCTGCACATGTCCGAGAACAATCACGTTTTCGTAAGGTGCCTTGTTGAAAATAAGAGTCGAGATCGCCAGAAGAGAATAGAACCATCCTCTTGTCTGGTCAACAGCCTCGGAAATGAACTGCGCCGGGAACTGTTTCTCAAAAACTTCCTTATTCTCAAATGGATAATGATGCTGTGCGAACGGCATGGAACCGCTGTCAAACCAACAGTCGATAACTTCCGGCACACGGTGCATTGCTTTGCCGCACTGCGGACATTTGATCGTCACTTCATCAATATACGGTCTGTGCAGTTCAATTTCATCGGGACAGTTATCGGACATGGACTTCAGTTCTTCGATACTGCCGATAGAATGCATATGACCGCACTCACACTCCCAGATATTTAACGGAGTTCCCCAGTAACGGTTTCGGCTGATACCCCAGTCCTGCACATTTTCCAGCCAGTCGCCGAAACGACCTTTTCCGATACTCTCCGGAATCCAGTTAATTGTATTATTATTGGCGATCAAGTCATCTTTAACTTCCGTCATCTTGATAAACCATGATTCACGTGCATAATAAATCAGCGGTGTATCGCATCTCCAGCAATGCGGATAGCTATGCTCAAACTTCGGTGCATCGAACAAAAGGCCTCTGCCGTCCAGGTCTTTCAGCACTTCCGGGTCTGCCTTCTTGACAAATAATCCGGCAAACGGAGTCGATTCATCCATATTTCCTCTGCCATCTACCAACTGCACGAACGGCAGGTCGTACTTTCTGCCGACATTCGCATCATCCTCACCAAATGCAGGCGCAATGTGTACCACTCCCGTACCATCCGTCAATGTAACGTAAGTATCGCAGGTAACAAAGAATGATTTCTTATGCTGCTTTTCTGCCGCATCTGCCGCACACTGATATAATGGCTCATATTCTTTATATTCCAAATCAGTTCCTTTATAAGTTTCCAGCACTTCATATGCCGGTTTTCCTTCCTCTGCCAGTTTGCCGAGTACGGTATCCAAAAGAGCACTTGCCATATAATAAGTATATCCGTCTGCACATTTTACTTTGGAATACTCCTCGTTCGGATTTACACAAAGGGCCAAGTTGGAAGGCAATGTCCACGGAGTTGTCGTCCACGCAAGGATATACGCATCCTCATCTTTTACTTTAAAACGAACCACTGCGGAACGTTCTTTGACATCTTTGTAGCCCTGAGCAACTTCCTGCGCGGAAAGCGGGGTGCCGCAGCGCGGGCAGTAAGGTACGATTTTGAATCCCTTGTATAGAAGACCTTTATCCCAGATTTGTTTCAGCGCCCACCACTCGGATTCGATGAAATTGTTGTCATAAGTCACGTATGGATTCTCCATATCCGCCCAGAAACCGACAGTGCTGGAGAAATCTTCCCACATTCCTTTATATTTCCAAACACTCTCTTTACATTTGTTGATGAACGGCTCCAGACCATACTCCTCAATCTGATCTTTACCGTCAAGCCCCAGAAGTTTCTCCACTTCCAGTTCAACCGGCAGACCATGGGTATCCCATCCCGCTTTACGCGGTACTTCATACCCTTTCATCGTGCGGTAACGCGGAATCATATCTTTGATGACTCGCGTCAGCACATGACCGATATGCGGCTTTCCGTTGGCGGTGGGAGGACCGTCATAGAAAGTATACATCGGGCTGCCTTCTCGTTCCTGCATACTCTTTTTGAAAATGTCATTGTCTGCCCAAAATTGCTCGACTTCTTTTTCGCGTTCCACGAAATTCATGTCTGTTGAGACTTTTCTGTACATAATCATTCTCCTTTTCTTGATTATAAGCACCCATATCCGGAGGGATTGGTCATTGTATCAGCATAGGGAACGAAGTTTTCTATACAATGATAAAAAGCCCCGCCCTGTAACAGGACGGAGCTATCGCGCTTCGTTTTTAACCACCCATACAACATACTCCGGCATCCATGCCTTTTATATGCGTTCCGGTAACGGCGGAACCCCGTCAGCATCTACTCCGCAAGTGATACGTTTCGACATCTGCAACTCGGAAGTGATGTTCAAAGATATCCTGCACAAAAGCGTCCACCGAACGTTTTCGTGTATGCAAAGCAACTCATACCGGGCTTTCACCCTCCCCGGCTCGCTGTGATTTTAAAATATCTTCTACTGTCTTCGTCAATGTTTTTGCATTTCTGATTTATTCACGCATATTATAAGTAGAAATCGCAAATTAGTCAAGAGTTATTTCATCCGCTCCTCAATCTATTGCAAAATTATTTCTTCTATGGTATATAATGATGTAAAATACCTTTTTCGGAGAATCATTCAAATGAAAAATAATTATAATAAAACCTTGATTTCCTGTTTCGTCGGCTACATCGTACAGGCTATCGTAAATAATTTTATTCCCCTGCTGTTTCTGACATTTCAAAGCAGTTATGGGATTCCACTGTCCAAAATCACTTTACTCGTAACCTTCAACTTCGGACTGCAGCTGCTTGTCGATTTGCTTTCGGTCAGTTTTGTGGACAAAATCGGCTATCGCGCCTCCATGCTGATTGCACAC
>CALZPS010000061.1 GCA_945827765.1 uncultured Lachnospiraceae bacterium
GATCTAGTACGGTCTCGTGGGCTCGGAGATGTGTATAAGAGACAGGTTGTATGTATCTTCCCCGGAAGGAAAACTCGACCAACCTTATCAGGCATTGGCAGCATGGGCAAAAACAAGTGAGCTTAAACCTGGTGAAACAGAGGACATTACCATGACCTTCTCTCTGGCAGATATAGCCGCTTATGATACTGAAGATGCGCAATATCTGCTGGAAAAAGGAGATTATGTGCTTCATATTGGAAACAGCAGCGTAAATACGACCGTTTGCGGTGTCGCCCGTCTGGACGCGGATGTGGTGACCTTGAAAGCGAAAAATTGCTGTGGAACACCTGATTTTACAGACTGGAAACCAAAACAGAAGGCAAACATTTCCGTGCCGGACAATGCACCGGTGCTGGAGATTAAGGCATCTGATTTTACAACTATCTCTGTTACATATGATTCGGAACAGGAAATTGATCCGGCAGTTGAAGCGTTTACCGACGAGCAGTTGGCGTTGATGAATGTGGGCGCATTTGATCCCAAAGGTAGTCTCGCCAGCATCATCGGCAGTGCCAGTACGACTGTAGCCGGCGCTGCTGGAGAAACTGCAAATGTCACAGGAGCAAAGGATTTTCCGGTAATGGTAATGGCTGACGGTCCGGCTGGACTGCGTCTGACCCGCGAATATTTTGTCGATGACAAGGGTGTGCACGGTATCGGAGCAGGAATACCTGAGAGCTTTGCAGAATTTATGCCTAAAATTACAGTATGGTTTATGGGGCTGATGGAGAAAAAGCCGAAAGCGGGGGACAAAATATACGAACAGTATGCGACTGCAATTCCGATAGGAACCGCATTGGCACAGAGTTGGAATCTGGATTTGGCGAGAGACTGCGGCGATATCGTGGGTGATGAGATGGAGCGTTTCGGAGTACATCTCTGGCTGGCTCCCGCATTAAATATTCACAGAAACATCCGCTGTGGACGAAATTTTGAGTATTTCTCCGAAGACCCGCTGATTAGCGGTATGTTTGCCGCTGCTATCACCCAGGGCGTTCAAAAGCACCCCAAATGCGGCACCACGATCAAGCATTATGCCGCCAACAATCAGGAGACAAATCGTTACAATAACAACAGTCAGGTCAGCGAACGGGCGATGCGTGAGATTTATCTGAAGGGCTTTGGAATCTGTGTGAAAGAATCACAGCCTCACGCAGTAATGACCTCCTACAACCTGTTAAATGGTACTCATACTTCCGAAAGCAGGGGCATTATAGAAGATATCCTGCGCAGCGAATACGGTTACAAAGGAATTGTAATGACTGACTGGATTGTCAATGGCGGTACCATGAATAAAGCATCTATTCATCCTGCACCCGTCTCATCAAAAATCGCGGAGGCCGGCGGTGATTTGGTGATGCCCGGCGGTAAGAATGATTATAAAAATATTCTCGAAGCGCTGCAAAATGGCAAGCTTGACAGAAAACAACTGCAAATCAATGCCACGAGAGTTTATCGTATGGGTAAGAAACTTAGACAGTGATAAGATGAAACACGCTTTGCGACTGCCTCAAAAACGAGGCGAAACTCGCAAAGCGTGTTTCGCCTCGTTGTATAGAAACCTCCGTTATCGTTTTTCAATCATGTCTCTCATCTTCATTTTCATATCGTTCACAAAACCTCGCCGCAAATGCCGGCGGCTCGCCATGTGCATATAGATGAGAAATATCTCCGAATGAACTCATCCGAAAACTTGCGATTCCTTTCCTGCGCTCTTCCGTCACCACGGTACTCACTGAAGTCGGTGCCGCGCAGGTCGCATGCCACATTGCCATCGGCGAAATGCTGAAAAGATGGCTCAAGAGCACCACTTCTACTCCGAAATGACAGAAAAATGCCAGTGTATCAGCATTTCCTTTTTCTACTCGATAATAGTGTCCTTCCCTCACATATCCATGCTCCGCCAGCAATTTATCAAATTCCATTGTCACCCTGCGGTACTCTTCTTCGACCTTTCCGTCTCTCAAAGCCTTTGGTTCAAACCAATGGTCGTACATATAAAATCTCTCTTCTGCTGTCCAGTCCTGAGGCAGCCAATCCCATGTATTTTTCAATTCATCGGTATCCGGTCTCTGAATCCGCGGAGAAAATTCCTGAAGCCAGTCACAAACCACAGCCGTGCGGTTCATTTTCTCCAACGTGACAGAGGCTGTATCACGCGCCCGCCCAAGCGGGGAAACATAGAACTCTTTGATATCCATTTTCTCCATGCGTTCTGCCAGATACTGCGCCTCAAGCCATCCCTTCTCTGTCAAAGAATCTATACTATAATCCGGGTCACCATGTCTGATCAATAATAATTTCATCTTCCATTCCTCCATCTCTGCTTTACAACCACCTTATCTTACCACAGAGAACAGAGAATTTCCATATAGAAACGAAAAAAATTAACCGGCGGTATATAATACCGCCGGTCAATTTATTCTATTTCTTCCAGATACGGATTCGTCACCTCATAGAAACGTTCCTCTTCCACAGCCTTTGCCAACTCCGGATCAATCGGCATCCTCCCAAGAACCGGGACATCCAGCTGAGCGGCAATTTCATCGATATGGCTCTCGCCGAATACTTTCAATTCCTTTCCACAGTCCGGACATTTCACATAACTATAGTTTTCTACGATACCCAATACCGGAATATTCATCTGTTTTGCCATATGATATGCTTTCTTTACAATCATCTGCACTAAATCCTGCGGAGAAGTCACAATGACAACACCGTCTACCGGAAGTGACTGAAATACGGTAAGTGGTACATCACCGGTTCCGGGGGGCATATCTACGAACAAATAGTCCAAGTCATCCCAAATTACATCTGTCCAGAATTGTTTCACCACACCTGCTATCACCGGTCCGCGCCAGATGACAGGGGTATCTTCATCTTCCAACAAAAGATTGACAGACATAATTCTCGTACCGTCCTGCGCAATTGCCGGGAAAATGCCTTGTTCCGTGCCCTGCGCATTCTCATGCACTCCATACATCTTCGGAATCGACGGGCCGGTAATGTCCGCATCCAGAATTCCGACGTTATACCCCTTCTCTTTCATCATACGTGCCAGAGAAGCTGTCACCAGTGATTTGCCGACACCTCCTTTGCCGCTGATAACACCGATTACCCGTTTCACGCTCGAATATGGGTTCATCGGCTCCTGAAAATCTGTTTTCTGACTTGAACAATTTCCTGCACTTGCACATCCTTCGCAGGATTCTTTTGTACATGACTTGTTTTGACTATCCTCTGTCATTTTAGACACCTACTCTTTCTATCATTTTTGTTTTATTTCCTGATTTTGTTTCAAACCATTTCTGCGGTTCACACTTTCTCTGAGCAATGCGTATACCGTCGACATCAACGGAATAAACACAAGCATTCCGACGACTCCCAACAGACTGCCGCCGATCGTCACCGCTGCCAGCACCCAGATAGACGGCAGACCTACAGAATTACCTACTACATGCGGATAAATCAAATTGCCCTCTATCTGCTGAATCACAAGGAACAACACAACAAACAGCACCGCTCTCACAGGGTCATCCACCAGAAGAAGGAACGCCCCTACAAAACATCCGATAAATGCTCCGACAATGGGAATCAAAGAGGTAAATGCTATCAAAACACCAATCATCAATGCATAATCAAAGCCAAACACCGTCATGGAGATAACGAATAAAGTTCCCAGAATCACAGCCTCCGTACACTGACCTGTGATAAATCTGCTGAAATTTTCGTGCAGCATAGAACATACTTTCATTGTGGTACGATATACCTTGTCCGAAGTGTACGCTTTCAACGTTCTGGCGAACTGACTGCCCAGCTTTTCCTTCTGCATCAGCACATAAATGGAAAAAACCAGTGCAATAAAGAAATTTACCGTACTGCTGATGGCTCCTCCTGCTATCGAAAATGTCGAAGCAAGCATACTCTCTCCCGCACCGTTACGCAGGAAATTGATTGCCGCACTTGTGACTTCTTTCCAGTCAAAGGCATTCGTATTCAAATAACCAAGCATTTCCTTTACTTCCGGTACCTCATCTCCCAGTTTCTGTAACAGGATCCACACTTCCTCCATAAATACCGGAACCTTTTCTGCCAATTTCTCCACAGCAAAAATAAGCTGAGGGATGACAAGCCATGCCACCAGAACAATGACCAGACACAAAGATAAAAATGCCAGCATCATACTGAATGGTCTTTTCATTTTTACAAGCCGATTCCACTTGCTCTTTTTCATCCACTGATTCTCAAATATATGATGCTCATAAAATCGCATCGGCAGATTGATGACGAATGCAATTGCACCTCCAAGCAAAAATGGATATAGAATTCCCAGAATATCCCAAAAATATACGTACAATACATCGAATTTGATAACCGCCAGAGCAACCACTGCGGCAAAGCATATGATACCCAGTATCTTTTTTATATTATCTTTATTTAACTCCATGAAATATACTCCTTATCTGCCGGTTTAAACACATTTTGCGGAGAAAGTCAATGTTCCTCCGCTATCTGTTTTACATGTTATACATTCGAATTACTCCAAGTACCAACAAATGTGCCGGATAGAAGATATAGAAAAACCATTTGGAAATTGCACTCTTCTTTTGCAGTTTCTTTCCATCATAAAATCCCAGTATCAAGATACCGGATGCCACGATTCCCAGACTGGAACACAACGCCATCAAAACTGCTTTTCCCAAAGTTTCTGTCAACACATAAGATGTGAAATTCAAGTATGCAAACATTGCTGCTGCAATCATATAGGCTCTGATATTTCCTTCGCGGTCTCCTCGGCTCCTTGCAAACATCCATGTGAATATCGGTGCAAGTATGCCCCAGTCAAAGAACATGGAACATATTATCAGAGCAATCACTCCAAGGTATCGCTGCCAGGCAATCTGCACATTTTCCAGAACCCACAGAACCCCCATGCAAAGCAGCAGCGTAAACAACATATTAAACTGCATATACTCCAGCGCCATCAGATAAGGAATTTGCGAAATCACTGCAAAAACAAGCATACGCAATGCATACTTCTTTTTTGAGTGGGTATAATGATACCCTTCTACCAGAAAATAGCACATCGTTACTGCCGTAAAATAACCGATATATTCCAACACGAGACTAAACGGTGAATTATGATTTAAAATTGCTGTGTTGAAATGGTTCAAAAACATGGTAAACATTGCAATATACTTTATTGTATCGCGGCTTAGTGTTCGTTTTTTCATGACTATTCTTCAAACACATCTTTCATCTTATCCATGAATCCTTTGCGTTTGCTTTTCTTGCTTTCCTCCGCTGTTCCTCCCTGATTCAACGTATTACCTGCCAATGCGTCGAACTTGCGCAGTGCTTCTTTGGCCTCCGCACTTAATTTTTCCGGTGTCTGGATAACCAGTGTGACATAGTGGTCACCTCTCACCTGCGGATTGCGAAGTGATGGAACGCCTTTACCTTTCAGACGTACTTTTGTATCGGTTTTTGTCCCAGGTTTCACGGTATAAATGACATCACCGTCGACGGTCGCCACACGAATATCTGCACCCAATGCAGCTTGTGCAAATGAAATCGGCACGGTTGAAAAGATGTGTACATCCTGTCTCTGGAAAATCGGATGTCTGGACACATTGACTTCCACAAGTAAGTCGCCTCTCGGTCCGCCGTTTACTCCCGGTTCTCCTTTTTCACGGATACGCACACTCTGCCCGTTATCAATTCCTGCCGGAATGGATACCTGAATTTTCTTCTTACTGGAAGTAAATCCGGTTCCTGCACAGGAAGTACATTTCTCTTTAATCACCTGACCGGAACCGCCGCAGTTCGGACATGTCTGTACATTTTGCACCGTCCCGAAAAAGGACTGAGATGAATAAACAACCTGACCCTTTCCACCGCATTTTGGACAAGTCTCCGGTGCTGTTCCCGGTTTTGCTCCGGTTCCGTTACAGGTTGCACAGGGGTCTTTTAACACGACTTCCATTTCCTTGTCGCATCCAAACACAGCCTCCTCGAAAGAAATACGAATACTCTTGCGGATATTTGCCCCCTTCATCGGCCCATTGCTGCGACCGCCTCTCCTGCCGCCACCGCCAAACAAATCGCCGAAAATGTCACCAAAAATGTCGCTGAAATCTGCGCCGTTAAAGTCGAATCCGCCAAATCCGCCCGGACCTCCGGCTCCTCCTTCGAATGCAGAATGTCCAAACTGATCATATTGTCGGCGTTTTTCCGGGTCGCTGAGGACCGCATAAGCTTCGGATGCTTCTTTAAATTTTTTCTCTGCCTCTGCATCGCCCGGATTCATATCCGGATGATATTTCTTTGCCAGCACACGATATGCCTTTTTTATTGCCGCATCATCGGCATCTCTGCCTACGCCCAGCACCTCGTAATAATCTCTTTTTGACTCTGCCATAACTCTCTACCTTTCGTTTACGATATCGTCCGCCATACATGCTGATACATCATATGCACGACGTTTCAGTAACAGAAATTCTACGGAAACCTGAAGGATTCCGTAGAATTTATTGTTGTTTATCGGGGAGCACCTGAAATTTTTACACCGGGTACTCCGTTGGTGACTTAAACTTCTTTGTAATCTCCGTCTACCACATCATCGCCCTGGAATCCTTCCGGTGCCGGACCTGCTTCCGGTGCCGGACCTGCCTGTGCACCTGCGCCGGCCTGCTCATACATCTTGGTGAACAGTTTCTGTGCGCTCTCCATCAATTTCTCTTTGGCAGCCTTGATTTCTGCCACCTGTGCCTCTGACGTGTCTTCCGGAGCAGATTTAGCCAGAAGGTCTTTCAGTGCCTGGCAGTCAGCCTCTACGGATGCCTTATCCGCTACATCCAGCTTGTCACCTACTTCTTTGATTGCTTTCTCGGTCTGGAATACCATAGCGTCTGCTTCATTTCTGGTATCAACAGCCTCTTTCCGTTTCTTGTCCTGTGCCTCGAACTCGGCAGCTTCTTTGACTGCTTTGTTGATATCATCATCAGACATATTGGAGCCTGCGGTAATCGTAATATGCTGCTCTTTTCCGGTTCCCAGATCTTTTGCGGATACATTTACGATACCATTGGCATCAATGTCAAAAGTAACCTCGATCTGCGGGATTCCACGCGGAGCCGGCGGAATACCATCCAGTCTGAACTGTCCGAGAGATTTGTTATCTCTTGCGAACTGTCTCTCACCCTGTACAACATTGATATCTACTGCAGTCTGGTTATCTGCTGCTGTAGAGAAAATCTGGCTCTTCTTGGTCGGAATCGTCGTGTTTCTCTCAATCAATCTGGTAGCTACGCCGCCCATGGTCTCGATGGACAAGGACAACGGAGTGACGTCCAGAAGAAGGATGTCTCCGGCACCTGCATCTCCTGCCAGCTTTCCACCCTGTACGGATGCGCCAAGTGCCACACACTCATCCGGGTTCAATGATTTGCTAGGCTCTTTTCCTGTCAGACGTTTCACTTCTTCCTGTACAGCCGGAATACGTGTAGAACCACCTACCAACAGTACCTGACCCAGCTCAGATGCAGAGATTCCGGCATCGGATAATGCTCTTCTGACCGGTTCTGCAGTCTTTTCAACCAGATCATGTGTCAATTCGTCAAATTTTGCTCTGGTCAGATTCATATCAAAATGTTTCGGTCCCTCGGCAGTTGCCGTGATGAACGGAAGGTTGATATTCGTTGTAGTTGCGGAAGAAAGCTCTTTCTTTGCTTTCTCAGCAGCCTCTTTTAATCTCTGGATAGCCATCTTGTCGTTGGACAAATCCACGCCCTCTTTTGCCTTAAAGTCCGCAAGCATATAATCTGTCAGTTTCTGGTCAAAGTCATCTCCGCCCAGTCTGTTATTTCCTGCGGTAGAAAGTACCTCGATGACACCGTCGCCAATCTCGATAATGGAAACATCGAATGTACCGCC
>CALZPS010000062.1 GCA_945827765.1 uncultured Lachnospiraceae bacterium
GTGTTAAATAGTAGCTGCACATCTCCGCATACGTTGCCCAGCCTTCCACATAACCGCCAAAATTGAATACATTTCTCACCGGATCCGGATTTGTCTCTGCAAAATACACCGTCTGATATAGATGCCCCGGATATCCTTCATGAGCCAGTGTCGTAAACAATATCAACTCGTTTCCCATATGCGCCTGATTGACATAAATTACATTATCCTTATAATCATCAATCGCCGGAATCATATAAAACGCCGGACTTAAATGCTCTTCCATCTCCTTCGGGACATATTTCACAGTGTAACTTACCCCTCTAAGCGAAGGGAAACTTTTTTCAATCCCTACCTGCAGATCTTTCAAAATCAGAAGCGGATCAGCCGAAAATTCCGTTGACAACGCTGCTGCCGTCTGAATTGCCTCACTGCCCTTTTCCACTCCAAGCACTCGCTCCATTACCTCAAGATCCTCAAGTATCTGCTGTTTTGTCAACAATTCCATTTCTTCCACAGAACGCTCTGAACCCGTTCCGACCCGCACTACATACTCATAATACGCCTTCCCCTGCGGTAAATAGCAAAGACCTTTCTCATTCGTTCCGTTTCCCTTCAGCTCCTGCAACGCTGCTGTCAGCTTATTGTATGCAGGCAGGATATAAGTACGCAGCATCAAAGCATTTTTCTGCATATAGTCACTTTTTTCTTTCTTTGTCAACTCATCTATTTTCTTTACACGGTCAACAAACGTCGAAATCAGGTAATTATTATCCCCCATTTCCAAAAATGCGTTACATTGCCGTATCACTTCGTCCACTGCATAATCCGCCATGAACAGTCCGGCTTTTGCCTTCTCCCGTTCAAATGCAATCAGAGAATCAAAATATTCCGGAGTTGTCGTAAGAAGCGCCAGATATGTATCCACATCTTCTTTTGTCTCCAGCGGATACTCCGACAATACCACCGGCAGCTGGGTCTGCACCCCACTGACCAGCCCCAATGGTTCCTCATATAACAAATACTCTGCCCCTGTCTGTGTCATTTCCACACAATACTCCAAAACATCATAAGTCAATTGATTTTCTTCTGTCAGCATCTCATATGAAAATGTTGACAGCGCCCGTTTCAGATTTTCCCCGGAAGCCAAAATAGATTTTTTGTCCGTAGGAAACTTTCCGAATGTGACGCTGCTTTCCTTGATTCCGTATTCCTGCGGTTTACGCAAGGTATAATGAAGACTGACGGTATTCGCTGCCGCCTCCTGACAGAAAATTTCTGATGTGAATTTTCGAAACTCTTCGTTTTGCCCTTCCGCTGTCTGTTTTTGACATCCGCCGCAGATAAGGGTACCGACCGTCATCAGCCCTATGAGCAGCATTTTATACCATTTGGGAGAGACTTCATTTTGCTTATAGAATAATCGCAAGGACATAGAAACTCCAGAATTCTTTTGCTCTATCTTATGAAATAATCAAACCTGTTATTCCTGACATTTCTCCCTCTCTTTTTACATAAGTATATAACGAGTTGCCCGACAAATAAGCCTGATGTCGATTTCTTCGTGTTTTGCACTCCCAAAATCGACGAAAGTATTCGGTGCTGTACTATGAGTATTTGGAGGTTTCATGCAGTTTTTTCTCTATCTTTCCGATTTTATAGTTCCTTTCCTGATACTGGCAATTGTGGTCTATGCCTTGCTAAAGGGAACGAACGTCTATGATACGTTTATAAAAGGAGCACATAACGGATTTCTCACTGTCATCCAAATTATGCCTACACTGGTGGGTCTGATGGTCGCAGTCGGTATTTTGCGCGCCAGTGGTTTCCTTGATTTTATCTCCCGCATCCTCGGACAATTCACCGCCTGCATTGGCTTTCCGGGAGAGCTTGTTCCTCTTACCATCGTGAAAATGTTTTCCTCTTCCGCCGCCACCGGACTTCTTCTGGACATTTTCAAAGAATATGGAGCAGACTCCCGCCTGGGTCTGATTGCCTCCATTTCCATGTCCTGCACGGAAACTATTTTTTATACTATGAGCATTTATTTTATGACCGCCAAAGTAACAAAAACGAGATATACTCTTGCGGGAGCACTCCTCTCTACCGCGGCGGGTCTGGCGGCCAGCGTCATTCTCGCCGGAATGCTGATACAATGAGGAATCCTGTTGTATAAATGAACAAATTATGATAAAATTATTAGCGAAATAAATTTTTGAAAAGAGGTACGGCAATGTCCAGTCTGACATTACAGAATTTAACGAAAATATATCCAAACAAGTATACTTCCGTAAAAAATATTACCCTTGAAATAGCTGATGGAGAGATTGTCGTGCTGCATGGGCCGAGCGGCTGCGGAAAATCTACGATCTTACGCATGATAGGCGGACTCGAAGATATTACCTCCGGTGAAATCTATCTCGGGAACGATTTGTTAAACGACATCCCGCCCTGTGACCGTCCTCTGGCTATGGCTTTTCAAAACTATGCATTGTATCCCCATTTAAACGTCTACGAAAATATGGCATTGGGGTTGAGACTGCGCAATATGCCAAAGAGCATCATTGATTCCCGTGTAAAATCAACTTCTGCCTTCCTTGGTTTTGGCAAATTACTGGACAAAAAAATCCGTTTCATCTCTGAAACGGACAAGCAGAAAGTCGCCCTTGGGCGCGCCATTGTCTGCACCCCCAAAATCATACTTGTAGATGAAGATTTTGCCCACGGAAACGCACATCTGCGCAAAGATTTGTTAAAATATATCCGCAAAATCAACCACACTTACCATACCACCATTCTCTACGCCACGAGAAATGCGGACGAGGCGGCTTATCTGGGCGGGCGGCTTGTGGTTTTAAATGATGGGGAAGTATCCGAAATCATCTCTCCCATTCACACAGTAGCCGAAAAATAACAATCAATCCGACTTCTCTGCCAGATATTGATAAATATCCCGTTTTGTCACACCCCTGTCTTTGGCAACTTTTTTCATCGCCTCTTTTTTTTCTATGCCCTGAGACAAATAAACTTCCATGTGCTCCTCGATCGATAATTTCTGCCAGTCGGACTGCTCTTCCAAAATCATTTCCGCGCGGCTTTTGCCCTCAATGACCAGCACGCACTCTCCCTTTGGTTCATTTTCCCTATAAAACTCTGCCGCCTGGCCAAGTGTCGACTGAAACGCCGTCTCATGACGTTTGGTCAATTCTCTGCACACGGTAATTCTACGCTCTTCCCCCAAACATTCTCCCAAAAGTTCCAGCGTCTTCACGAGACGGTGCGGCGCCTCGTAAAGAATCATGGTACGAGTTTCTTTCGTAAGTTCTTCAAGCACAGCCGCCCGCTCTTTCTTATCGCTTGGCAGAAATGCCTCAAACGCAAATCTTCTCGTTGCCATGCCGGACAAAGTCAGTGCGGTGATACATGCCGCTGCCCCCGGAAGTGAGGTGACTGAAACCCCCGCCTCATAACACATTTTTACCAGTTCTTCCCCGGGGTCGGAGATGCCTGGAGTTCCGGCATCCGTAATCAGGGCAATATTTTGCCCCTCCAACAATCGTTCCACCAGTTTGCGCCCTTTTTCGTACTTATTATACTCATGGTAGCTTGTCATCGGAGTCTGGATTTCAAAATGATTCAGCAGCTTGATGCTGTTGCGCGTATCCTCCGCCGCGATCAAATCCACCTCTTTTAACGTTCGGATGACCCGAAACGTCATATCTTCCAGATTTCCTATCGGAGTCGCACACAAATATAATGTCCCGGACATTTTCTTTCCCTCCCGTCATTTTCCATCCCGCGCCACATTTTGAGCGCCTGTTTCACTGCCCTATTTCTTCGCTTTCCCGCTGCTTCTCATGCTTTACGGCAGATTTCTCATACATAATAATCGGCGGTTCCACCTTCACTCTGGATTTCCCGCCTTTCATCCCTTCAATAAGTACCATCGTCGGTTCTTTATCTACGTAAGGATGTACAAACTGCACCCGTTTCGGCTCTATTTTATACTCACACATTTTTGACAATATTTCCGCCAACCGAAACGGTTTATGAATCATATAGAACCTTCCCTTACTCTCCGGCAGAAGCTTTGCACTCTCCCGCAGAATATCATCCAGCGAACATAATACCTCATGCCGGGCAATCGTTCTTGCATCCCCTGTGTTTTTCAGTCCATGCTCGTTGATCATGTACGGTGGATTTGTTGTAATGACATCAAAAGAGGCAGACTTGAAAATCTGTGCCGCCTCTTTGATATCCCCCTGTACAATCGAAACTTTCTCTTCCAATCCATTATATCGGACACTGCGCTGTGCCATGTCTGCGCTTTCTTTTTGAATCTCTAACCCGGTAAATGTCTTCCCGGCGGTTTTCCCCGCCAGAAGAATCGGTATCACACCGGTTCCCGTCCCCAAATCAAGCACCTTTTCTCCCGGTTTCACCTTCGCGAAGTCGGTCAAAAGCACAGCATCCACACCAAAACAAAACCTCTGCGGATCCTGAATAATCCAATATCCGCTCAATTGCAAATCATCCAGTCGTTCACCCGGACGCAGGATTTCTTCTTTATTTCTTTCCATCACTGTTTTCCGCTCCCGGATTCCGCCTCAATCCTTTTCCAATTTCGCCAATTCTCTCATTTCTTCTTTGGACACCTTTGTCTTCTTCCGTCTGGGTTTAAATCTCAATTCATCTGCATGATATTCGCGAATTTCTTTCTCATCATTTTCCAGTGTCACAATCACCTTCACTCGTTTGCGCAGCACACTGAGAGAATGTACATTTCCACTCAGTCCGTCTGGTGTCGTAACTATATCACCTACCGACGGCAGATGACTATTCAACTCTTCATAAGTCTCCTCTTCATTTGTCAGACAGCACATCAGACGTCCGCAGACACCTGATATCTTCATCGGGTTCAATGAAAGGTTCTGTTCCTTTGCCATCTTAATTGAAACCGCCGCAAATTCTGACAGATATGTGCTGCAACACAATGATCTTCCGCAAATTCCAATACCACCGCGGATTTTTGTCTCATCTCTCACACCAATCTGACGCAGCTCAATACGGGTACGAAATACTGCTGCCAGATCCTTGACCAATTCACGAAAATCAATTCTCCCATCTGCCGTAAAATAAAATAATACTTTATTATTGTCAAATGTGTATTCCGCATCAATCAATTTCATATCCAGTTCATGCTTGCGAATCTTCTCCAGACAAATACGAAATGCCTCTTTTTCTTTTTCCCGGTTTTTCTCCACTGTCTTCTCATCCTGCGCATCTGCAATACGGATAACGGATTTTAAAGGCTGCACTACATCCTCATCATCTACCTCCTTGGGACCGCTCACCACGCGTCCGTACTCCACACCGCGAGCAGTCTCCACGATAACATGATCCCCCAGTTTAATATCCAGTTTTCCCGGCGCGAAGAAATAAATCTTTCCCGCCGTACGGAATCTCACTCCGATTACTTTCGTCATATTTTATATTCTCCTCTTTCCATTTATAGCCGTTTCATTACGCAGGCTGCTAATTTCCTTTGATTGCCAGCAAAAGCAAATCCATTGTCAACTCAAAATTCACATTCGCTTTCAGCCTTGCTTTCGCCTTTTCCAGAGCATCCAATATATTTTCAATTCCTTCATAGGAACTTTTGCTCGCCTGTTCTTTGATATATTTAATCTGATCTGCAAAGATCACTTTGTCCACATTTTTCGTGGCCTTATATATCAGTACATCCCGGTACCAGATGGCAATCATATCCAGATAATCCCCGATTTCCATCTTATATGTCATACTCTTCTTTACAGCCTCCACAAGCTCTTCCACCTGCATCTCTTTGATATTGCGCAGTAAATGTATAACCTCTTCTTTTATTTCATTAAAGTATTCTGAGTTTGCCAACATCGCTGCTTTCCCGATATTTCCCTGAGCAAATGCCACGCACACGTCCGCCTTGTAATCCGGAATCATCAACTGTTCCATCAGATATTTTTTCACCAGTTGGTCCTTGATATTGCGCAGCTTGAGCATCACACACCGCGACCGGATTGTCGGGAGCAAGCTTTCCGCATTCTCCGTCAAAAGCAGAATCACCGCATATTCCGGCGGTTCCTCTATCGTCTTGAGAATCGCATTCTGCGCCTGTACGCTCATCAAATCCGCTTCCGGAATAATATAAATCTTATATCTGCTGCTGTACGGCTTTACCACGATATCATTATTTACCTGTGTACGGATATCATCCACACTGATTGTGTTCGGTTTTTCGTGTTTCACGTAAATAATATCCGGCTGATTTCCATTCACTGCCTGCTTACAGGACTGACATTTTCCACAGGGGTCACCATCATCCTCCCTGTCATGGCACTGCAGACTCATGGCAAACAGTTTTGCCAGCAGTTTCTTGCCCGAACCACGCTCTCCGTTGAGGATATAGGCATGGGAAACCTTACCCGATGTGACTGCGCTGCTGATATATTGTATTATGTTCTTATGTCCTACTACATCTTTAAAACCACTCATTGTATCACTCTTTCCTCTTTTGGTTCTGCCTGCACAATGTACTGCTTTCGTTCGCCGTGCGCACCTCGAAATTGCTTCGCATTTTCTCGGTCGCGGGCTTTCCTCCGCTCACGTTCGCCGTGCTGCGTACCTCGAAACTGCTTCGCATTTTCTCGGTCGCGGGCTTTCCTCCGCTCACGTTCGCCGTGCTGCGTACCTCGAAACTGCTTCGCATTTTCTCGGTCGCGGGCTTTCGCCCTATGAAGATAGAATCCGACAATTATGTCTGCAAGCAGCCATATTGTCGTTTTCTATCTTCGCACGGCTCACTGCCTACACGTAGTATATCACACTTTTTCCTGAAGATATACCCCGATTTCATCAAGACATTCCTGAAAATCGTTATTTTCAAATTTTTTGATGATTCCCGCCTCTTTTAATTTCTCCTCGGAAAAATCCTCTGCATCCGCCAAATACCTGCGGCATAGCTCGGCATATTTCGGTTCTTTCTGCGAACGTTCCCGCTCTAATGCCCTCGCAAGTCTTTCACCGTCTTCTACTTCTACATACACCGGAACCATTATCTCTTTACCAAAATATTCTTTCATCGCCTCATAGGACTCCAAAGTACCAATCATCAGATAATCATGATGCTGTAAATCAATCTGTCCGTCATCCGCCGTAAAATATCGCCAGATACCATGTACCGTCTCATATGCACGCTGTTCGATTACTCGTCCCGCATTCTCCAGTTCTCTCAGTTTTTTCTCATCCACAAAATGATATTCCACACCGTCCGTTTCGCCTGCCCTTATCGGGCGGGTCGTGTAAAGCACGATATCCCGATATTCCGGCAATCTCCTTCTTAGTTCCTTGAAAATAGAATCCTTTCCCGAGGCACTTTTTCCCATGATATAACAAATTTTTCCCATTTTGTATCTCCATATAATAAAATATAAGCCAAAGGACAAATGGACATAAAATACATGCTTGCATGTATTCTTATGTCTATGGGTCCCGCAAAACATGATCATGTAGCCTTTGCCCCATGATGCTTACGGATTTCTTTTCATTTCCTTGCTTTACGCCTCTGATTTACGATTTCAGAACCAAAATATTGTCCTGCCTGCCAAGTCCTTCGATTTCAAATCCAAGATTCCGATATCGTTCCAATATTTCCAATACCTGCCGCGAAATCCGCTCGCCAGGCACAAGCAGTGGAATTCCCGGCGGATAAAGATACGCATATTCCGCTGAAATCATACCTTCACATTCTTCCCACGGAATTCTCTCAACGTGGTACTCTTTTTCTTTTTTACATGTTTCTCTTATGTGCTGTATAGTTTCATTCTTCTTTTTTACACAGCGTAAAATTCTAACCGTTTCCGCGCTGGTATATACCTGCATAAGTTTCGGCAGTTCAAATTTCCCCTGTCTCTTATACACATCTGACGCTGCCGACGATACTCCTTGTGTAGA
>CALZPS010000063.1 GCA_945827765.1 uncultured Lachnospiraceae bacterium
GAGCCGAAGAAACGGGTGATTCAGTCTATCGTGTGTGGTGTGATGATTGGATTTATCTGTGGATTCGTCGGCGCGGGCGGCGGCATGATGATGTTGTTAATTCTGACTTCGGTGCTCGGTTATGAATTGAAGACAGCAGTTGGTACGAGTGTATTTATCATGACGTTCACCGCATTTACCGGAGCGGTATCACATTTTACCATCGGAGGGGCGCCGGACTGGCTGGTATTTATATTATGTGTTCTTTTTACCTTATTATGGGCGCGGATTGCGGCAAGGTTTGCCAATAAGGCAACCCCGAAGACATTGAACCGGGCGACCGGGGTAGTACTGGTAATATTGGGAATCGTGATTTTTGCATTTTCTGCGTTGGCGTGAGATGCGCAGCACGGCGTAGTATTGCCAAGCAGCTGCGCAGCAAAACCATGGCAACATAAACGGCAGAATTGGACAATCTATAAATAAGAAAGAGGTCTGAAAATGGAAAAAAGAAAAGTAAGCATATTCTCGGACAGCACGTGTGACTTGTCGGATGAATTGTTGGAAAAGTACGAGATTACGTTGGTTCCTCTTTGTATTGTACTGGATGACAAAAGTTTTTTGGACAGGGAAGAACTGAGTCCGGCACAGATATTTGCCTGGGCGGATAAAAATAAGAAGACTCCGAAGACGGCTGCCGTACCGTTTGAAAAGATGCAGGAACTGTTGGCGCCCTGCATGGAGCGTGACGAGGATGTTATCTTTTTCGGAATTTCGGAAGATATGAGCTCAACGTGTAATGTGGCACGGCTTGTCGGGGAAGAATTTGACAAGGGGAGGCTGTTTGTGATTGATTCACAGAATCTGTCAACAGGAATCGGACTGCAGGTGATCCGTGCGGCAGAATTGGCGCGGCAGGGCAAATCGGCAGAGGATATCGTACAGGAAATCGAGGCTGCCAGACATCTGGTGAGAGCAAGCTTTGTGGTCGATACGCTGACCTATCTCGCACGCGGTGGCCGATGTAGCGGGGCGACGGCTCTGCTGGCAAATACATTGAAACTACACCCATGCATCAAAGTAATAGATGGTAAGATGGAAGTAGGAAAGAAATATCGCGGCCGATTGGAGCATGCTTTGAAAAAATATGTGAAAGACTTGGAAGAAGAACTGACTGAGGCAGATACAACACGTATATTTATCACACATTCAGGTGTTCAGCCGGAAATTGTGGAGGAAATAAGAAACTATCTGGAATCCCTCGACCGATTCGAAGAAATACTGGAAACGACAGCCGGAGGTGTCATATCCAGTCATTGCGGCCCCGGAACTTTGGGCGTATTATACTATGTGAACGCATAGCGAAGACCCGTTCCTTTCCGGAAAAATGGCCGCCGCGATAACGAAGGGAGTACAGCAGACCTCCGCAACTATGTGACGATAAAACATTACGCGGCAACATGCCGGGAGGAAAAGCTGTCTGGAAGGAATTAAGAACGGCTGTGATATCCTCTGCGACGGTGGAGTGGTGTCCGGGAGAAAGCTGTAACCGGAATAATTTTCACAAAAAAAAGAACGGTTAAACAAAAAAATGACTACACTTGAAGATGTAAATGCATTATAATGAATATAATCGATTTTGAGAGTGCGAAGCACGAAGAAATCAGCGGACATCATGAATATAAAAATAATGAAACATCGGAAAGTAAGGAAATAAGGAATTATGCGAATAGTTACTAATTTTAATAAGAATTGGCATTTTCTGCGCAAAGACGCAGGTATTTCGGCTGTGCTTGCAGATGGCGAGGCGGTAACGATTCCACATACGTGGAATGCCAAAGACGGACAGGACGGCGGCAATGATTACTACCGCGGCACCTGCTGGTATGTGAAAAAGTTCAGCAAATCAGAGCTGCCGGAGGCAGATGAGCAGTGGCTGGAGTTCGAGGGTGCTGCGATGACTGCAGAAGTCTATTTGAATGATAAGAAACTTGCGCGGCACGAGGGCGGTTACTCTACATTTCGAGTGAATCTTACGGATGCATTGCAGGAGGAAAATGTGCTGGCAGTCTCTGTAGATAACGGCAAGAATAGAACCGTTTATCCGCAAAAAGCAGACTTTACCTTTTACGGGGGCATTTACCGGGATGTAAAGGTGATATCCGTACCGCAGACACATTTTTGTCTGGATTATTACGGCGGACCGGCAATTAAGGTTACCCCGGAAATCAAAGATACGACCGCAGAAGTAACCGTGGAGGTGTGGGTGAGCGGCGATGCGGATGCCGTGACATTTACTATTGCGGACGCAGAGGCAAATGTGTGCCTGACAGAAAGAGCGGCAGTTTCGGGAGGTACGGCAAAAACGGTGTTTTATATTGAAAATGTACATCTTTGGGATGGCGTGAAAGACCCGTATCTTTACATTGCCAGGGCAGAGCTGGAGAGCGGTGATGCGGTGGAGACTGCATTTGGCTGTCGTACGTTCTCCGTGGATGCCGAGAACGGATTCTACTTGAACGGCAGACCGTACCGGCTGTGCGGAGCAGCGCGTCATCAGGACAGACAAGGCTATGGTTATGCCATCACAAAGGAAATGCATGAGGAAGATTTGCAGATTATGCAGGAGATGGGAGCAAATGCTGTCCGTCTGGCACATTATCAGCATGCGCAGTATTTCTATGATTTGTGTGATAAAGCCGGTATGATTGTGTGGGCAGAAATTCCGTATATTACCCAGCATATGGAGGAAGGACGCGAAAATACTATCAGCCAGATGAGTGAACTGGTTATCCAGAACTATAATCATCCGTCCATTGTCTGCTGGGGGCTTTCCAATGAGATTACTGCGGCAGGCGGTGTGAATGATGATATGATTGAAAATCACAGGATTTTGAACGACCTTTGTCACAAGCTGGATGTGACCCGTCCGACCACGATGGCTCACGCATTTATGCTGGATATGAATAATCCTTTTGTGATGGCATCGGATATCCGCAGCTACAATCTGTATTACGGATGGTATATGGGAGAGAAGGAACAGAATGACGAGTGGTTTGACAATTTCCATGAGGCGCACCCGGATGCGGTCATTGGTTTGTCCGAGTACGGAGCAGATGCCAATCCGGCATATCAGAGCGGCAAACCGGAAAAAGGTGACTGGACAGAGAATTATCAGGCAGTTTACCATGAGCATCTGCTGAAAATGTGGAGCGAACGTCCCTATATCTGGGCAATGCATTGCTGGAATATGTTTGATTTCGCCGCTGACGGACGTGACGAGGGCGGAAAGCCGGGACAGAATCAAAAAGGACTGGTGACCTTTGACAGAAAGATAAGGAAAGACGCCTTCTACATATATAAAGCATATTTGTCGGATGAACCATTTGTACATGTATGCGGCAGACGCTATGTCGACCGCGCGGAGGAAATGACAGATGTCACCGTATATTCCAATCAGCCGAGTGTGACTTTGTATGTGGATGGAGAGGAATTGGAGACAAAAGCGTGTGACAAAGCGTGCCATTTTGAAGTAAAAATATCCGGTGAACATGAAATCATGGCAAAGAGCGGCGAACAGAGTGATGTAATCCATATCCGCAAGGTAGACAAGCCGAATCCGGATTATGTCAAAGAGGGCGGTGAGGTTGTGAATTGGTTTGACAAGCCGGAAGAATTGGTGCGTGAAGGATATTATTCTATCATGGATACAATGGAAGACCTGAAAAAGAATCCTGCAGCGGCGGCTCTTCTGGAAAAACTGATGGCGAAAGCCCGCAGCTCCTACGGTGAAGTGGCGCAGGCGACGACGATGCCTGAGGCAATTCAGCGACAGATGGATAAGATGCCGCTCAACACCATGCTCAAGCAGGTGGCGAGCAAGATCGGACCGGAAATGATTAAGCAATTAAACGGCGCATTAAATCAGATTAAGAAGTAGGAGATAAAAGACATGCAAAAGGCAGATGATTCTGAGATGGATTTTCTGCCTTTTGTATTGAAACATTTACTATTATGAGGATGAGCAAATGAGAAAACAAGTACGCTTTAATTATCATTTTGAGCCACAGAAAGGCTGGATGAACGACCCCAATGGGCTGATTTATTATAAAGGACAATATCATGCATTTTTTCAGCACAATCCGTATGCCCCATGGTGGGGGAAAATGCATTGGGGACATGCTGTGAGTTCCGACCTGATTCACTGGGAAGAACTACCTATCGCCTTATATCCGGATAAGCCTTACGAAAACGAAGGCGGTTGTTTTTCGGGTTCGGCCATTGAAAAGGATGGTAGATTGTATCTGTTCTATACATCTGTTTCACGCGAATTGAAACAAACGCAGTCTGTAGCATACAGTGATGACGGTATTCACTTTGTGAAATACTGCAATAATCCGGTGATTCCCAAGAATCCTCTCGGTTTTTCGGATTTTCGAGATCCCAAGGTTACTGAAATAGATGGTAAATACTATATGGTCGTTGGTACAGGAAACAAGGATACAGGAAAGGTTATTCTGTTCTCAAGCAAAGATCTCCTGCAATGGGACTACATCGGGGTGCTTTTTGAAGGAGAAGAGTATGCCAATTGTATCGAATGTCCCGATTTCTTTAAGATTGGATCAAAATATGTTCTAATGTTCTCCAAAATAAAAAAACACGAAGTACATTTTGTGGTAGGCGATTTCGTTGACGGGAAACTAATCAATTACACAATCTGCCGCCCCGAATGGGGAATAGATTTCTACGCTCCGCAAACATTTACAGATGGCAAACGGCGGATTATGATTGGCTGGATGTATCATTGGGGCAAATACGCACCGCTTGGCTGCAAATTTGCCGGCGCGCTGACGATTCCCAGAGAATTGACATTGTCGGGGAACAAAATAATAAACTTTCCAGTCAAAGAAGCCCGGAAATTACTGACAAAGCAAAGTAGATATGTACAGGTGGAAGGAAATCGGCTAACGCTAAAGACCAGAGGCAGAAAAAAAGTAATCCACGAATTGGAGGAACTGAACCAAATAGACATTTTGGAAGATACAAAATCCATAGAAGTCTTTGTAAATGGTGGAACTGATTCGTTCAGTCTCTGGCTCTTCTGAATGTGAATAGAGATGCGCGCTGTCAGGCACAAAAAGGCAAAACGCGGCGAGGAAAGCGGACAGAAATAAAAGTGCGCAGTGCACAGATACAAGGAGAACAATATTCGCAGAGTGTTACGGTGACAGATACAGACAGGATGAACAGTAGGAGGAAGGCAGGGTATGTCGATTTATGAGGATACAGTAATCATGATTTACTCCTGTGTGCTGGCGGCAGTCACAGGAGCGGTGCTGGGGTCGTTTCTGAATTGTGCGGCATGGAGAATTGCCCACGGGGAATCTTTTTCAAAGGGGAACAGTCGTTGCCCTCATTGTGAACATTCGCTTGGTGCAGCGGATCTGGTACCTGTCTTCAGTTGGTTGTTCCTCAGAGGACGATGCCGTTATTGCGGGCATAGGATTTCCGTGCATTATCCGCTGACGGAGGCATTGTTTGCTGTATTGACGGTGTTGTGTCTGCTGAAATTTGATTTGACGGTACTTTGTCTGCGTAATCAGATTTTTTTATGCTGCCTGTACTGCCTGACACTGGTGGATTTGGAAAGCTATATCATTCCGGATGGCTGTCTGCTCATCTCTGCTGCGGCATGGGTGGCGGCAATTCCATTTGCATGGAGTGAATATGGCGGGTGGAGCGGTGTGTTATTCAGCCTGCTCTCTGCTGTCGCATATGGTGGAGGAATGTTTTTATTTTCCCTTATCATGGATCATATATTAAAGAAGGACAGTCTGGGCGGCGGCGATATCAAGCTGTTTGCCGTTATGGGGCTGTATCTGGGGATGCTCCCGTCTCTGTTCGCGCTGCTGCTTGCCTGCATTTTGGGGCTGGTGTTTGCAGTGATGAACACAAAGCGTAACGAAAATTCGGGCGGACAGATACCGTTTGGCCCGGCAATCGCAGCGGCAATCTGGATTATGCTTTTATACGGTTCACATCTGGTGGAATGGTATATGGGCTGATTTAAATGGAGCATCATTTTCAGTCGAAACGGCATACGGATCGCGTTGCCGGATAAAGAATGAAGAAACGAGGATGAAATCAATTGCAAAAATGCTGCCATGGTGCTGCCGGGAGATAGCGCAGCAGCGCTATCTCCCGGACGGTTATGATTCTTTGGCAAAATATTCTTTTACCAGTTTCACGACTGTGCCGCTCAGTAAAAACAGAGCAATCAAGTTCGGAATAGCCATCAGACCATTGAATGTCTCGGCGATACTCCAAAGCAGATCCAACTGTACAGTAGCCCCCAAAATGGCAACCAAAGAATACACTACCATAAAAGGTTTGATGACTTTGGAAGAAAACAAAAATTCAATACATCTTGCGCCGTACAATCCCCATCCGATAATGGTAGAGAAAGCGAAACAGCACATGGCAACTGCCGTAAAAATGGAGACCCAGTTTCCATAGGTGGAAGTAAATCCGGAAATCGTAAGTTCGGCTCCTGCGGCAGAACCGTAGGGAACATTCACTCCGCTGCAAAGGATGACAAGCGCCGTCAGTGTGCAGATGATGATTGTGTCCGTAAATACTTCAAAGATACCGAAAAATCCCTGTTTTACGGGAGAGTGGGTGTCTGCACAGGCATGGGCGATGGAACCGGTTCCCAATCCGGCCTCGTTGGAAAAGATACCTCTCGAGAATCCCTTCTGCATACTTAAAAAGAAACTTCCCACGATACCACCCGTCACAGCAGACGGGTGAAATGCTCCGGAAATGATGGAGGCAAAAACAGCAGGAACATTTCGGATATTTAATATAACGACTCCGATAGCCAGAATGATATAGAGGAAAGCCATAAACGGGACAAGTTTTTCTGTTACTTTTCCAATTCGTTTGACCCCTCCGAGCAGTACCAAAGCTACAAGTGAGGCCAGAATGATTCCCATGATCAGATTTCCGGTAGGCACGAAGGTATTATCAATCAATCGGTAGTTGAGCAGTGCGGAATTGATGGCGGTGGTAATTGTATTGACCTGTGTGGCATTGCCGGTTCCAAATACAGTCAGTACGCCGAATAAAGAAAAGAGTACTGCCAAAAACTGCCAGTGCTTTCCAAGACCGTTTTTGATATAATACATCGGTCCGCCTACATAGTCGCCCTGTTCGTTTTTCTCGCGGAAATGGACAGCGAGTGTGACTTCAGAAAATTTGGTACACATTCCAAGGAAAGCAGAAATCCACATCCAGAACACGGCGCCTGGACCACCGATGGCGATTGCTCCGGCAACACCTGCGATGTTGCCTGTGCCGACCGTGGCAGCCAAAGCGGTGCAGACTGCCTGAAACGGAGTCATGGCACCGTCTGCGGCATCTTTCCCATGGAAGAGACGCCCAATCGTCATTTTGATGGCGTAAGGGAATTTGCGTATCTGCAGAAATCCGGTGCGGAAACTTAAAAACAAGCCGACACCGATGATGCAGACCATGGCGGGAACTCCCCAGATAAAATGATTAACGGCTGAATTAACTTCTTCGATGATATGTAACATGGTATTCTCCTGTATCTTTTGTATTCATGTATGAAATCCGCTCATTTTTCTGCGAAAAATGGCTACTTTTCGGTGTTTTACGGGTCCCAAAGTCATGTATTGACATGCAAGCATGAAATTCATGACTGTTTGACCCTATGATGTCCACGGATTGCTACGCACTTCGTGCTCCCGCAATCCTAAAACACCTCAAATCCGCTCATTTTTCTGCGAAAAATGGCTACTTTTCGGTGTTTTACGGGTCCCAAAGTCATGTATTGACATGCAAGCATG
>CALZPS010000064.1 GCA_945827765.1 uncultured Lachnospiraceae bacterium
ATGCGATATCGAAACTAGCGATATAGGCACCATCCATACTCTGTACTGCCACCGGCCGCCCTGAAGCATCCGCCACGGCAACGACCACAGCCAGCCCCATCTCAGCGGCTTTCTGCTGCACTTTTGCAATCAGTGCATTGGCCGCAGCCAGCGTCATCCTCTGTTTCTTACATTTGCAGACATGTTTTGATTCATGACTACAACTCGATTCATGACCGGAATTCCTTTTCTGGTATTCTGCCAGTACCGCCTGTACGATTTTCGCAATATCCTCTTCGTTCATGATGTTACATTCCCAGCTGTTCCATAACCTTCTTGGTGATGGATGCTACCAGGTCAGCATCGGCACTTTCCGGTGCAGCGCTGCTCTTGCAGGAACCGCCGCAGGAATGGCAGCTTGGCTTGCCTGCCTTTGCGTTCGGACACAGGTTTGCCGGATGTTTTCCTTTCATGCCGAACTGTCTTCTGATTTCATACAAGTCTTCTACCTGCTGCGGAGTAAACTTCTGTGGCTCACCCAACATTCTGGACTGATACAGAAGACGTGCATAAAATTCAACGGACTCCATCTTGTGGTATGCATTCAGCAGGGAATCGGAATAAGAAAGTGCTCCGTGGTTCTCCAGCAGAACTGCATCAAAATACTGCAGGTACTCGCTGACTGCATCCGGGATTTCCATTGTGGACGGACGGCCGTATTTCGCAATCGGTACACATCCAAGTGCAATCACTGCTTCCGGCATGATTGGATCTGTCAACGGGATACCACAGATAGCAAATGTGGTCGCATACAGCGGATGTGCATGTACGACTGCATTTACGTCCGGTCTTTCTTTGTATACACGCATGTGCATTTTAATCTCGGATGAAGGTTTGAAGCCTTTGTTTGCCTGAATGACATCACCGTTCTCATCTACCTTGCAGATGTACTCCGGTGTCATAAATCCCTTGCTGACGCCGGTCGGTGTACACAAAAATTCATGGTCATTGAGCTTTACGGAAAAGTTACCGTCATTGGCAGCCACCATACCACGCATATATACGCGCTTTCCGATCTCACACATTTCTTTTTTAATTTCGTACTCGTTTTGCATTATTCTTCCTCCTCATTTTTACATAAAGGTTAATTTATGCTGACACTTCTTTGTCATTTTTCTCCCACGGCAGCACGTCCCCGTCTTCTTTCAGATACATCAGAATCTCCGGTATCCCCTCATATGTCTTGGAATCCACATGAAAAATCTTTTTGCATCCGGCCAGCTTAAGCCACCGCTCGGCCTGTTCGACATTCGCCTTTTCATCATGAATCTTGGTAACGATTCCGATGACTTCACGGTTGCACATCGCCGTACAGCATGGCGGGTACAACGAATATGGTTCGGTTGCCGATAATAAAAGCCCAACCACATCCGCCTCATAAGAATACAGCGCCAATGCATAACCAAGATGCTTGGTCTGCGCATATTCTCCCGGTGTGTCGATGATGACATCAAAGTGATTCACATACTGTGTTTTGTGATATTGGATTTTTTCTCCTTTTAATGCCTGTGTGAGTGTTGTCTTCCCACACTCGCTCCTGCCCATCAATACTATTTTTCTCATACTGTCAGGTCCTTGTAATCTCGCATACGGAGAATCCCATCTTTTCTTTTACATATTCAAGCACCGCTCTTGTGGCAGCCTCGACCTCGGAAATGCTCCCTGTCACAATCAGGGTTCCGCTGAAACGATCCACGAATCCCAGTTCAATCCCCGCCGATTTGATTGCAATATCTGCGGCAATGATCGCGGTCTCCGCCGGGCTGATTGTCAGCACACCGATAGCCGACTTGCTGTATTCCACCCTCGGATCGAGTCCTAACTTCTCATACAATGTGATATCCGGACTTGCAATCAGATGGGCAATCGTGATTTCCTTGCCGGGTACCAGTTCTTGTACGATACGGCTTGGTATCTGTTCCTGTCCCATCAGTCTCATCCTCCTATCTGGCAGTCCACACCGGACGCCGTCAAAGCGACGCCGAGCAGTTCCTGCATCTTTTCATTGGTCGGCGGCTCTACATTACCCATCAGGTATTCTCTCCCGAGCCCGGTATATTTATCCTGCCCGAGCCTGTGATAGGGAAGTAAATGCAGCCGTTTTACATTGGCAAGCTCCTTTGTGTAGTCGGCAATTGCACGTATTTCCTCCGGCGTATCGTTAAATCCCGGAATCACCGGAATACGGATACTTAATTCCGTCATGTGCGACTGTGCAATCTTCTTTGCATTCTCCAGCATCAGTTCATTGGACTTGCCGGTAAATTCTTTGTGTTTGTCCGGATTCATATGCTTGATATCCAGCAGGTACTGGTCTAAATAAGGAAGTAATCCTTCGATAACCTCCCACTTCGCGCAACCCATACTTTCCATCGCCGTGGTAATTCCGTGTTCCTTCGCCGCTCTCAATAATGCTGTGGCAAATTGAGGCTGACAAAGGCTTTCTCCTCCTGAGAGCGTAAGCCCTCCTTCGGTTCTCCGGTAATAGTTGCGGTCTTTCTCGACCGTCTCCATCACCTCGGCGACCGTCACATCCCGCCCGATGATTTTGGGTTCCCCCTGTACCATCATGGTCTGAATCGCGTACTCCTGCGACTCAGGGTTGCAGCACCAGCGGCATCTAAGCACGCATCCTTTTAAAAACACGATAGTGCGGATGCCGTCTCCGTCATGGATAGAATATCTCTGAATATCAAAGATTCTTCCCTTTGTGTTCATATATTCTTCCATATCAAATGCCCTGCTCTGTTCTGCGGATGATGTCATCCTGCAGTGATTTCGATAGTGTCGTAAACAATGCGCTGTATCCTGCTACACGAACTACCAGATGCTTGTACTTCTCCGGGTGTGCCTGTGCATCCAGAAGTGTCTGACGATCCACGACATTGAACTGTACATGTGCGCCCTTCTGGTCAAAATAGGAACGAATCAGTCCCACAAAATTCTCCAGACCTTTTCTGCCGCTCAGTGCGGATGGATGGAACTTCTGATTAAACAGTGTACCATTGGAGGCAATATAATGATCCAGCCTTGCCACTGAATTGGCTGCGGCTGTCGGTCCGTTTACGTCTTTGCCCGAAGTCGGGGAAACCCCGTCGGCAACCGGCGTATGTGCCAGACGTCCGTCCGGTGTTGCTCCGGTCTGTGCTCCCAGCGGTACATTTGCCGATACCGGGTACAGTCCTGCCTGAAAACGTCCTCCCCTCGGATTGAAATAACGCTCCACCGGTTTTGTGTATGTGTAAGCTGCCTCTCTGGCAAATGCATCCACCTCCGGGATATCATTACCAAACTTCGGCACTTCTTCAATCAACTTGAGGATTCTCTCTCCATCGGCTTTCACCTGCGGCGACTCGCTTGCTGCAACCACCGTTTTTGTAATCGTTTCAATCTCTGCCGCTCCGACATTCTGTCCTGCCTCTTTCATTGTTCTGACAACTTCTGATACCATGAACGTGACATCCTCCGCCGCCAGCCCTTTTCCATAGTTGGTAAGGAGTGCTGTCTTCAATTCTTTCATAGTCAGCTTTTTCTCTTCATAAACCAGTTTCTTCACCACATATAAAGAGTCAGCCACATTGGCGATACCAAAGCCCTGCGGACCGCTGAAATTGTAAATTGCTCCGCCTTCCTCCATGGTCTTGCCCGACTTCATGCAGTCATCCACCATTGATGCCAGAAATGGCAGCGGACACCTCTCTGCGTGAGCCATGTCAATTGCATTATCCGCATTTACCATCAGCTTAACGGCATATTCCATCTGTATCTTGTACGCGCGGTAGAATTCTTCAAATGTAGCCATCTTCTCAACGTCGCCGGTCTGCGGTCCAACCTGTGCACCTTTGTCCATCCCGTTCGTAAATACCAGTTCCAGCGGACGGCACATATTGAAAAATGCCGCGTCATGCCAACCGTTCGTCTTGCCCGCCTTCTGAGGCTCCACGCATCCGATGATATTGTACTCACGAGCATCCTGCAAGGTCAGCCCTCTGCTCATCAGTGCCGGAATAATGACCTCATCATTATAGTAAGCCGGCAGTCCGATACCTGTGCGGGTCAGCTCCGCAGCCTTAATCAAGAATTCATGCGGTGAGCCGTTCCATACACGGACGGAGAACGACGGCTGCGGCAGGAATACATGATGACATGCCTGAATACACATAAACGACAAATCATTCGTCACATCGATGCCTTCGGCATTCTGCCCTCCTGCAATCAGATTCTGGAACAGTCCATATCCGGCAAATCCCTCCGCTGATGCAGCGTCACGGCACTTACTGATGTCGTTCATCTTGACCCAGATGCAGTCCATCAATTCCTGTGCAAACTCTCTCGTAATCCTGCCACTGTCGATATCCTTCTTATAATAAGGATACATGTACTGGTCAAATCGTCCCGGAGATATGGAGTGTCCGCTAGACTCAATCTGCAGCAGCTGCTGGACAAACCAGAACGCCTGACACGCCTCGTAAAAACCGGTTGCTCCTTTTTCCGGAACATTGGCGCAGTTCTGGGCAATCTGTAAAAGCTCCATCTTTCTTGTCGGATCTGTACACTTCTCTGCCTCTTCAAGAGCCAGTGCGGCGTAACGTTTTGCATATGTAACCGCCGCGTCACAGCTGATCATCATTGCCTGCAAGAGTCGCGACTTCTTCTGGTAGTTTGCATCCGTGATGCTGCATTTAGCCAGTTCTTCTTCCGCTTTTGCCCTGATTCCGCCAAATCCGATTTCCAGCACTTCCCAGTACTTGACAGTTACGTGTCCGACACCGTTATAAAAATAGTTGCCCGGTGTAAACATATTATGCTCCATCGCGAGCAAGGTCTCCGGCTCCATGTAGGCGGTCGCCAGTTCACTACTGGTCTTTCCCTTCCAGTACTTGTCCGCCTCCAGCAAATCTTTCTTGGCCTGCTCAGAAATGTGGAACGGATCTGCACTTCGCGTCTCCAGCGTATCAAACTCGCTCTCCAGCCATTCATAAGAGAACTCCGGATACGTCTGGCAGCTGTGAGGAGCAATCGTCGTACTGCCGACAATCAACTCCAGTGGACGAATCACAATCGGAATGTTCTCCAGAATATGCGCAAACGCTTTGGCACGGCGGATGACCATCGGTTCATTCTCAGTCTGTTTGTAAGACTCGGTAATCAACACCGCTCTGGCAGACTCCACTTCCGGAGTTTTCTCAAACAGGTGTGCCACTAGCTTGGGAATCCGTTCTGTCCTTGGAATATCCGTACTGTCATACGTATATAATCCCATCTTTCTTTGTCTCCTTCCCATATGCACTTTTCTTTTTTGTACATATCAATTCTGATAATCAGTGTCGTGCCAAGGCTCCTGATCTCTTCCTTCGGAAGAACATAAAAAGTCCTTCACACACCACCTTGCTCAGTTGTAAATATTATACTGTATATATAAGCAGAAGTCAACGAGATACAACATATTTTTTGTTGTTTTTATTTTGTATTTCCACACAATCCCACATTTTTTATGTTGGTTTTTGTTTTCCTTTTGTTATTTTTAAAACAAATTCTCCGGGGGAATCGCATTGCGGCGGAAAGGGACTGTGTCGCCAGAGCGACCCGCCGCAGGCAGGGAATCCCGCAAGCGAGATTCTTTGTTCTTGACAAATCCCTCTTCAGGATTCATACTAAAAATGAATAGCTGTTCAAAACTACACAGAAATATGAAGAAGGGGCGCGAAACTACTATTATGTTTCGCAAAAAGATATGGCAGAAATTCAATTTGATCTTCACACACATACTATCGCCAGCGGTCATGCCACCACCGCCACGATTACAGATATGGCAAAGTCTGCTGCCGCAAAAAACTTAAAAATGCTCGGCATTTCCGATCACGGTCCGGCCACCCTCGGCGGCGGACGTATTTCTTATTTCCGGAATCTGGCATATGCACCGCGCAAACGTCTCGGTGTAGAGATGCTTTACGGTGTGGAAGTCAATATTATGGACAATAAAGGAACCTTGGATTTGGATGATACTATTTTAAAGAATCTGGATTATGCCATAGCCAGCATGCACAGACCGGTTATCAAGCCCGGAACGATAGAAGAAAATACGGCGGCTTATATCGCCGCCATGAAAAACCCGTATGTGCGCATCATCGGTCATTGTGATGACGTGAAATATCCGGTGGACTATTTTGCCCTTGTACAAGCCGCCATGAAGAATCATGTCTTTCTGGAAATCAATAATAGCTCCCTAAGTCCGGACGGTTACCGCGGCAACACTAAAGCAAATAATTTGATGATTTTAAATCTTTGTAAACATTTTCATTATCCGGTTCTACTCTCAAGCGACAGCCATGGATCGGAACATGTAGGTGATTTTTCGTATGCGCTGGAACTTGTCAAACTGGCGGAGATGCCGGAGGAACTGATATTGAACTATTCCCTGTGGCGGTGAAAGAATGTATCTCATGCCGGCTCTTCCTTCACTACCCATATTTCTTTTTCTTTCCGCGCTGTTTGATTGAAAATCATTCTCCATTCCACTTTGTCCACCCATTCAAAACGCGGTGACGAGCACGCCAGATGCGTACTCTTTGCACTCTTCCCACAGACAAACACAGAAACCGGTCCGTCCGCGCCGCCGATTACAGATACCGACGCAGCGGCACCAATACCGCCAACTATCTCTCCACTCACTTTTTCTCTCGGTTGGTCGCATCTTACACAATCCACAACCGACACTTCCTTATTTGACAAATCCGGATCAAGTGTATACTGCATCTGCATGTATTTCCGCGGCCATTCCATATTTTCCCATTCTCTATAATGATCGGATAACGGATTATCCGGAAGTTCTCCCTGTTCAAATGCTGTCACCGTCAACCTATGTTTTTTTGCCGTAACCGGATGTATAAACTCGAAACACTCATCGCCACTCTCTGTGCAGAAATGTGGTCCTGCCACAGACATCGGATCCTGTTTCAAAGTCAGTTTTATCTCATGAATCGCCCGGTTCCTCGTTTCCCAACGGAATGCATAGCGCATAAAAATCCACCCTTTTGCCGGATCGCAGCGATAATACTCCAAGGCCTCGCGCGCCTCCATTTCTCCTGACATTCCATCTGTCAGACAAGGATTCCATGATACACTGCTGCCATGATCGGTTTTCAATTTCTTTCCATTTACATACGCAGTGGGTCTGATGTGTAAACCCAGAGGATTATCCGCCTCTATCTGCTGATATTCCTCATCCGTATAGTCATGGCCCACTTCACTCTGCAAATACCATCTCTTTATGAAATCTCTCACTTCCTTTGCAGGCACTTCCACACAAAAATCGATCACCAAACCTTTCGGACAGATATAAATTGACGGAATCCGCCATTTCTGTTCCTCCCACTCAAAGCTCTTTTCAATCACGATTTCCCTGCAGCGGCGCTCTCCTTTATCATGTCCCCAAAAATTACCACTGTAATAGACTTTCCACTCCTGTTGTTTTGCCATTCTGACACCTCACATATTTCTTACTAGTATAGCTGTTTCTTTATTCTGTCCTCAAAATCTCCATAAAGTCCTCTTTTGATAACGTGGCTGCCGAGATGCCCTCCGCATCCAGCACCTGACTCGCAAGTTTCGACTTTTCTTCCTGCAGACCGATGATTTTCTCTTCAATCGTTCCCTTTGCAATCAGTTTAAACACGACCACCTGATTTGTCTGGCCAATGCGATGTGCCCGATCAGTCGCCTGATTCTGTGCCGCGATGTTCCACCATGGATCAAAATGTATGACCTGTCTCTTATACACATCTCCGAGCCCACGAGACCGTACTAGATC